>JAJPJZ010000121.1 GCA_021323935.1 Terriglobia bacterium
TAATCGGGCGCGGGCTGGATAATCGGCAGCAGATTGGATCGAGCGGCCATGGCTTTGCCCTGCTTTCGTCGCCTGCGATCCGGGCCAGACGCGCGCTTCCGTGCACCCGCCACCCGCAGCGACAATGCACCATAATAGCGAATAAAAGGCGAACAGTCAACCAGGCGGCGGTCAGGGCAACAGGAACGACGATGACGGCGCGCAGCAAAATGCGTCAGGCACATACGCCTGACGCATGGCTGGATCCATCGCGTAAATTAGTGGCGTGACATGAACAACTTAGCGCTGCTTCGCCCGGCGGTGCTGCGCTGCAGGCCGTAAGGACTGGGATAAAGTGCGCCGTAGCCGCCCTGCGGTCCGGAAGGGCCGTTGTAGCCGCCATTCGGGCCGTAGGGACCTGTGTTTCCGCCATAAGGGCCAGGATAGCCGGCCGGGCTGTCAGGGCCGTTATAGCCGCCCTGCGGATACTGCTGGCTGTAGGGAGCTCCCGGCCCGTAAGCGCCGTTGGGGTCGCCGTTGGCGTAGGCGTCGTTGTAGGCGGCGTTGCGGCGGCGGCGAGCGTCAATGGCGTAGCCTACGGCGCCACCCATACCGGCGCCCATCGCTGCGCCCAGGGGGCCGGCGACCTTGTGGCCGATGTAGGCGCCGGCGGCGGTTGAGCCTCCGATAATTGCGGCTGACTTCCAATAATCGGCAACTTGCGCCTGCGCGGGCTGCCCGGCAAGCGCAATAAAGCCCGTAACTGCTGCAACTGCAAGCCAAAGGACGTTCTTGAGCGCTGAACGGCAGGACATGGTGGCCCCCTTCGTCTAACGTGGGAACCCGCGCCCGGCAGCGATGTTGCGGGGTTTTCAGGCGGGCTGAAACGAAATCCGGAGGGTCTCTGGGGCTTGCGGTATGCGTGCGGAAGGGAAGCGGGCAAGTTCGCAAATCGAGCGAAGCGGAAGTGGCTACTTGCGCCGCCAGCGCACGGTGCCGTCTTTCATATTTTCAAGCACGATGTTCCGCGAGGCGAGCTCATTGCGGATGGCGTCGGACCTGAAGAAGTTGCGGGCTTTACGCGCGGCGACGTGCTCGGCCACGAGCTTTTCGATTTCGCCGTCGCCGACCGAGGCTGACGCGGCAAGCTGCAGCGCGGCTTCGCTGATTTCAACGTCAGGGCGTTCGCGCCTGGCCCATTCCACCACGCGCGCGGTGAAGGCTGCGTCACGATCTTCCATCACGTCGAAGATGTGGTCGAACTGCGCCAGCGCGGCCAGCAGCGGCGGCGCGTCTTCGGCGAAGAGCTGGCCGGAATCGGCGGCGGTGTTGGCCTGGCGGACCATCTCGAAAATCGCGGCGGAAAATTCGGCGGCGTTCAGGTCGTCATCGAGCGCAGCAGCCATCAAGCGCTGTGTGTCTTGCGCGAGTTGCTGCATGGCAGGGTTGCGGCCGGGAGGAAGCGGCGCTTCAAGCCGCAGCTTGAAATTGCGCAGGCGCTCGACCGAGCTCGAGGCCGACTTGAGGCCATCGAAGGTGAAATTGAGCTGCTTGCGGTAGGGTGCGCCGGCCAGCAGAAAGCGCAGCGACGAAGGCTTGTGGCCTTTGAGCACGAGATCGCGAACGGTGAAGAAGTTGCCGACTGACTTCGACATTTTTTGCCCTTCGACCAGCAGGAAACGAACATGGAACCAGAAGCGCGCAAAGGTCTGGCCGGTAAAGGCTTCTGATTGCGCAATTTCGTTTTCGTGGTGAGGGAACATCAGGTCTTCGCCGCCGGCGTGCAGGTCAAAGCTGGGGCCGAGATACTTCATGGCCATGGCGGAGCACTCAATGTGCCACCCGGGGCGGCCTTCGCCGATTTCAGTCTGCCATCGGGCTTCGCCGGGCTTGGGCGCCTTCCACAGGGCGAAATCGCGAATTTCTTCCTTATCGAAGCGGTCAGAATCAACGCGCGCACCGTCTTCAATGTGCGCGAGGTCTTTGCGCGAGAGCTTGCCATAGCCGGGGAAACGCGCGATGCGGAAGTAATACGAGCCGTCATCGGCGCGGTAGGCAATGCCTTTCTGCGCCAGGCCTTCAATGAGCCTGGCCATTTCTGGGATGTTGTCGGTGGCGCGCGCAATGACTTCAGGCTTGTGGATGGCGAGCAGGGCCATATCGTCAAAGAATGCCTGCTCGAATTTTTCGGTGTATTGGCGAACCGTGATGTGCTGCGCCGCTGAGCGCTCGATGATGCGGTCATCAACGTCGGTGATGTTCATGACGTGGCGCAGCTTGCGGCCTGACTGCAGCAGGTGGCGACGGAGGACATCGACGGCCACGAAGGTGCGGAAGTTGCCGATGTGGCCGTAGTCGTAAACCGTGGGGCCGCAGCAATACATGCGGACAAGGTTGTCGTCGGAGGGAGCGAATTCTTCGACTTTGTTGCCGAGTGTGTTGTAGAGGCGAAGCGGCATGAGCGCGAACGTTCGATGATAACAACGATTGTGTGGGCGATGCGCGCCGCGGGCGAAAGCAGACCTGAAGCGCGGCGGGCGAAAGCAGACCTGAAGCGCGGCGGGAGATAGCAGACGTGAGGCGCGGCGGGCGATGCGCAGGGCGCACTGGCGGCAGCGCCGCGCATCGCTCGGCACTGCGGCGGCGGATGCGGCTCAGGCCGTCATTGCACCGTCACCTGAAAAGCCTTGGTGTCGCTGTTCGCGCCTGAGGTCGCCGTCACGGTGAAGTTGTACGTCTTGGGCGAGGGCGCCGCAGGATTCACGGTGGGCGAACTCGAGGGAGGCGCCGGCGGCGTAGTGATGTTGGGGCTGCTTCCGCCGCCGCATGAGACCAGCATGATCGCTAAGGCGAGCGCGAACAGCATGGGCGCGCGCGCCCGCCTTTTGACGGCAATTCCGGCGAAGCCGGCGAGCAGGCCGGCGAAAACCAACGGGCTGCTGAGCGGAAACGGGGGATGCAGGCGGCCGGCGAGGGCAGGAACGGTGAAGTTCACGGTGGCGGTGCTGCTGCCGTTGGCCTGCAGGTTCAAGCTTGCCGGATTGAGCGAGCAGCCTGTGCTCGCGGAATCGGCTGTGCAGGCCAGCGACACCGCGACCGCAGCGCTGGTTGAGTTGTAAACGGAGATGGCAATGCTGCCGGAGCCTCCGCTCGAGGGGAGCGTGAGCTGATTGCTTCCCGGAAAACAGATAGTGATTCCGCTATGCGCCGTGCCGGCGGCGCAAGGCGGCGCGGGAGGCGGAGGCGGTGGAGGCGGCGGTGGATTTGCGCTTCCGAACTGGATGTTCAGCGTGGTAGTGGCGCCGTCAGCTATGGTTGCGGTTGTGGTTGCGGTGGTCTGCCCGGAAGCTGACGCGGTAACCTGGTACGTCCCGACCGACATCGAAGAGGCGGCGTAATTGCCGCCCGCGTCGGTGGTCACGTTCAATGCGGTGGGGATGGCGCCCCCGGAGAACGCGAGCGCAGCGCCGCCCACCGGATTGCCGGATGGGTCCGTCACCTTGCCCGCGACACTTCCCAGCATGGGCTTCAGGAAGACCTTGGCGTTGCTCGGAAAGCCGGCATAGGCGCCCTGCTGATCGCTTTCAGCAGGCGCTCTCCATCCGGGAGCAGAGGCCGACAAGCTGTAGTTGCCGTTGGGCAGCGTGAGCGAGAACAGGCCATTGCTGTCGGTTTGCGCGGTTGCTCCGCCGGCCGCGAGGGTGACGCCCGCAATGGGCACGCACATATACTGCGCGGGCGCCATGCGGTCGCCGCGAACCAGGCCGGTGATGGCGCCGGTTGTGCCCGCCAGGCCGGCGTTGTGCCACGCGATGCTGAACTGGTTCTCGCCGTCGGTCATGTATTGGTTGAGAAATGGCGAATAGGTGACAACGTCAATCCGGTTGAGGCTGGGGCGGAACGTCATGATGCGCAGCCAGCCGTTGCCGCCGTTCGTAAGCTGCTGGTAGTTGGCGAAAATCTGGTTGACCAGGTTCTGGTGCAGGCCCAACTCGGCTCGGCGCGAGGCCGTGGCCGCCGTAAAGTGGCCGCTCAACACCAGCGACACGTTGGGATAGTTATTCAGCAGCTTTTGCCAGATGTCTTCGCCCTGGTTGCCGTTAGTGGGGGCCAGATCGTTGTTGTTGCACTCGTCGGCGCGGGTTGAATCGACCCACATGTAGCTGTGGGTCACGACGATGATTTCCTTGTCGGCATTGGCGTCGAGCACGGTCCTGGCCCAGGCCAGCGCCGAATCGCGCGGGATGAATTCGAGCGACAGCACCAGGTACTGCTGGCCGTTGACGGTGAAGACGGCGTAGGAATTGTCGTTGGTTCCGCTGGGAAATCCGCCTTTGTACCAGCCGTATTGCGCGTATCGCGAGGGTCCGAAGTAAGCGTTGAAGGCGGTAGTGCCGCGGCCTGAAGGCATTTCGCCGTCGTAGTCATGGTTTCCCGGCGGAGCGACGTAGGGGATTTGCGCGGCATCGAGCAGCCTCATGGCGGCGTCGGCGTTTTGCCATTGCGCCGGCTGCTCGGCGATGTTGACAATATCGCCTTCATGCAGAACGAACTGGATGTTGTAATTCGAGCGGTTATTTACGATCCACTGCGTCTGAGCAGTGAAGATTTCAGGATGGCTTTCGGAGTAGTACTGGGTATCGGGCAGCACTACCACGGAAAAATCAGGGCTGGTGACCTGGGCTGCCGCCACGCAAGCCACGATCAAGAAGAATGCCGCAACCGCAAAAACCTGGCATCGACGACGACGCATATTAATGGGCCTTGGGAAGCGCCGTTCCTCCTGGATAAGCGGCGGCTCTCCTGCTGAAGTAAGAAGCAAGCGGGCCGAAGTATGTTGTTAAAGAAATAACTCATAAGTAAACATTTAGGGACGAAACAACAGGTGCTCGGGTCTGGCGGGGCGCGGGCTGCCGATGGAGGTCAGGCCGGAATGGCCGCGGCGGGTGCGCCGCGTTCAAACTGCAGTTGCGATTCGGCCACCAGCGACGGCAAGAGCACGCGTTTTGAGGACGAGATTGGCTCGATCAGGAACCCGAGGCGCCGGCGCGATGGTCGCTGCCGGCGCGCAACTGCCAGCCGAGGCGCAGCACGTAATGCAGGCCGGAAATTGTGGTGAGAACAACAGTAGCGCGCAGGCCAAGCCAGACGGCGCCCATGACGACGGGCGCGGCCCAGACCTGCGCCAGCAGGACAACGAACACGGTGCCGATCTGGGCAAAGGTGTTCATCTTGCCGAAGATGGAAGGGTTAAAGTCGCGCAGGTTGGCGGCCATGTAAAGCGCAGCGCAGACCACCAGGATGATGAGATCGCGCCCAAATACGAGCACCGTGACCGACCACGGGATCCTGCGCACAAACGCGAGTTCGAGAAACAGCGTGCTGAGCAGGAGCTTATCGGCAATGGGATCAAGATAAGCGCCCAGCCGGGTGCGCTGGTGAAGCGTGCGGGCCAGGAACCCATCGAGGCCGTCGCTGATTCCGGCCATCAGAAAAAGCCCCAGCGCCCAGCCCCAGCGCGCGTTCAGGATGGCCAGCACGGTGAATGGCACGGCGGCCAGGCGAAGGAGCGTGAGCTGGTTGGGCGCGGAGCGGAGTTGGCGGTCCCAGCGCACAGAAATTGGCGGCTTCGGCGGCGACAGCACGCTAATCAGCTCCCACCGCTGGAGCCTGAGCCTCGGCCTGGGGAAGGACGGCGAGGCGCTCTTCAGGCTCAATGGGAACGCCATCGCGGTAAGCGACTGCGCGGCCGGAAAGCGCCGGAACCCGCTCGCCGGGCGTGATGACGCCGACCAGGTTCAGCGGATCAGCCGAAGGCACCGTGACCACAACGCCGCCGGGCGGCAGGTTGCGCATGGCGCGCAGAGATTCCACCGCCACAGGCAGGGCAAACTGCTCGCCCATGAAGCCGGAAACGAAGCGGCCGCCGCGAATTTCGCCGCGATCTTCAAGCCGACGGAAGCCGATAAGCAATTCGCGCCAGCGCGGCAGGATGGTTTCGCGCGCCAGCAATTCACGGAACACCACGCCATAGCGTGCAAGCAGCATCCTGCAGGTAGATTCAACAGCGCGGTCGCGAGCGGCAGCCGATGTGTGCGGGTCACGGGCTGAATCGTGCGCGGCGGCCTCAGCCGAAGTGGAAAGCGGCGCCCCGGCGGCGTCTTCGTAATTCAGCATTGCCCAGCGGCCGGCGCTATGGCGCGGGCGCGAGAGCTTGCCTGAGCCGTGGCCGGAGCGGCGCTTGGGATCGATGAGCGAACGCAGGTTATCGAAGCCATCGGCCGTCACCAGGCCGGCAGCGACCAGCTCCCACAGGCCGGTTTCGACTTCAGATTTCAGCCGCCCGGTGCCGCGAACGATGTCGGCAAAAAACGACGCGCCACGCGACAGGAGCCACTGCATGACTTCGCGCGCCACCGGGCTCAGCGAGCGCTCGTCGGTGCTGCCGTGGCGGCGGTGCGGAAGCCACTCGGCAGTTTCGCGCACAAAGAACGTGATGGGCGCCACCTTGGTAGGCACGACGCGGCGGGTTGCGGCAGACTGCTCTGCGCTGTTGCCCGTGGCGAGCGTGGCAGGGTGCGGCGAAAGGCGCCCCCAACCGACTGCGCCGGTAAGGCAGAGCTGGTCGAGCTGCCTGGGATCGTAGTCGCGCAGGCGGCGGGCAAGGATGTCGCGCTCCCAGGCGTTGGCCGGAATTTCAAAGCCCTGGAGCTGGCCAATCACTTCGAGCAGGCCACGCTCGCCTGAGAGTTGCGCGCCCGGTTCAACGTGCTGCCAGCGCAGCAGCCAGCGCAGGTATTGTGCGGTGGTCGCCGGCTCAATTTGCTTGCGCAGCCGACCGATGGTGAGGCGATGAATGCGGGCGAGCAGGCGGCGATCGCAAAATTGCGGCCCGCTGCCCCAGGTGAGCTGCGGGTTGCCGGCTGCGTTTGATTCGTGCCGCACAAACTCGCCGCGCAGGATGCTGCCTGCGGCTTCCAGGCGGAGCAGGGCTTGAGCTGTTTCGCTTTCCGGGAGCGCCAGCAGTTGCGCCAGGCCAGCGGCGGTCGCCGGGCCGAGCACCTGCATCCAGCCACGGATGAGGGCGAGCAGAGCTTCATCGCGCGCGACCGGCGGCAGAGTGAGGCGGCCGGGCGCAGCTTCGATGCGGGCTTCAGGATAGAGCGCGTGAAACAGGTGGGCGCGCTCGGCTGCGAACCATAACGCGGCGTTTGCGCGGGCCAGCGGGATTGCGGCGGTTGCGGTGGCGGCAGCCGGCGCGTCCAGAACTGCGCTGCCGGCGCGGCGTTCGGCCATCAGGTGCTGCATGCCATGCGACCACAACAAGCTGAGCGGCTCGCCTGCCGGTGGAACGAAATTGCCGGGCACGGCCACCAGCGACTGCAGCGCGTCGTGGAGCTCATCGGCATCGCGAACATCAGGCCAGGCGTCGGCGCGAACTTCAGCGATGGCGTCCTGATCGAGCGCGCCCACTTCGCCGGCCATCTCAGAAGGCAGAACGCGGCGCATCTCGACGGCGCGGGCGCGGCGCTCTTCGAGCGGCGCATCGTCGAGGTAGGCGTAAGGATTGGCGTTCAGGATTTCATGCGAGAACTGCGACGGCACCGGCGTATCGACCGCCAGCGTGCGAATAGTGCCGGAGCCGATGCCGCTGAGCACGTGCTTGAGCCCTTCGAGGTCCATGGCTTCGCTGAGGACATCTTTCATGACCTCGCGCACCAGCGGGTGATTGGGAATTTCGATATCGCCTTCGACGTTTTCCTGGCAGGCCGCAACTTGCGGGAACACGGACGCCAGCAGGTCATCGGCCTGGATGCGCTGAATTTGCGGCGGAACTTTTTTGCCCCCGCGGTAGCGCACCAGCGCAAGCGCGCGGCCGGCGTCCCAGCGCCAGCGGGTGCCGAACACCGGCGCGCCGGTCAGGACAGCCTGCTCGAGCACCGGCTGAACCGATTCGGCGTGCAGGAAATTGAAAACGTCAGCGAGCGGAAAGCTGTGCTGCTCGGCCAGTGCGATGTTCACGCCGTTATCGGTTGCCGCGGCCTGCAGCTCAAAATTGAATGAGCGGCAGAAGCGCTTGCGCAGCGCCAAGCCCCAGGCCTTGTTGATGCGGGCGCCGAACGGCGAATGAATGACCAACTGCATTCCGCCGCCTTCATCGAAAAAGCGCTCGGCGATGATGGTTTGCTGAGTCGGCACCGCGCCGAGCACGGAGCGGCCGGCGGCAACGTGATCGATAAGCTGTTCGGCGCCGGGGTCATCGAGCGCGCACTCCTGCTTGAGCCAGTTGACGACCTCTGCGTATTCGGCTGAGGCGCGCGCGGCGTGCAGCGGCAGGCGATCAGAAATTTCCTGGCGCAAAGTCGAGACCGCGCTGCTCAGCTCGGCTGTACGCGCCGGCGCTTCGCCCAGCCAGAACGGCACGCTGGGCGGAGCTCCGTGCGCATCTTCCACGCGAATGCGGCCGCCCTTGGATTCCACCTGGCGAATGCGCCACGAGGCGTTGCCCAGGAGGATAACGTCGCCGGCCAGGCTTTCAACCGCGAAGTCTTCATCGAGCGTGCCGACGATGGTGCCTTCAGGCTCAGCCACCACGGTGAACAGGGCATTCTCAGGAATGGCGCCGCCGTTGGTGATGGCCACCAGGCGAGCGCCGCGCCGGGCGCGCACTTTGCCGTTCACCTGATCGCGATGCAGATACGTCCCGTAGCGGCCGCGCGACGAAGCGATCCCGTCGGAGAGCATCACCAGCAGCTCATCGAACTCGATGCGCTGCAGGTTGCGGTAGGGATAGGCGCGCGCAACCAGGGCGAACAGGTCGTCTTCGTTCCATTCTTCATTGGCGCAGAGCGCAACCATCTGCTGGGCCAGCACATCGAGCGGAGCGTCGGGAATGAGAACACGATCGAGTTCGCCCTGCCTGATGCTGCGCACCAGCGCAGCGCATTCCGCCAGCTCATCGCGCGTCATGGCGAAGATGCGGCCCTTGGGTATGGCTCCGCGCCAGTGGCCGGCGCGGCCGACGCGCTGCAGCGCGATGGCAATCGAGCGCGGCGAGCCCATCACGCAGGCGAGGTCAACAAAGCCGACGTCAATTCCGAGCTCAAGCGAGGCAGTAGCGACCAGGGCGCGCACTTCGCCGGCTTTCAGCTTGCGTTCAGCCTCAAGCCGCAGGCGGCGCGCCAGCGACCCATGATGCGCGGCCACGGCATCTTCACCCAGGCGCTCAGAAAGATTGTGCGCGATGCGCTCAGCGTGGCGGCGCGTGTTGACGAAGATGATGGTCGAACGATGCTCCTGGATGAGCTGCGCCAGACGATCGTAGGTTTCGTCCCATTGACCGTTGGTCGCAACCGGGCCGAGTTCTGAAGGCGGCACTTCGATGGCGAGATCAAGCGCGCGCTTGTGGCCGACGTTCACGATGACGGGCGTGCGGCCGGCCTGCCCGGCCAGGAATGCCGCAATTTCGTCGAGCGGCTTTTGCGTGGCGGAAAGCCCGATGCGCAGCGGCTTGCCGCGCCCGCTCTTCTGAAGCAAGTCATCGAGGCGCTCGAGGGAAAGGGTCAAATGCGAGCCGCGCTTGGAAGCCGCGACGGAGTGAATTTCATCGACGATGACGGTTTCAACATTGCGCAGGATCTCGCGGCTCTTTTCGGCGGTGAGCAGGATGTAGAGCGATTCAGGCGTGGTGACCAGGATGTGCGGCGGCCGCTTCAGCATGGAGCGGCGCTCGTGCATCAAGGTGTCGCCGGTGCGGACTGCGGTGCGGATGACTGCGTCCGCGCGCTTACCGTTGTGGCCGTTGTGGCCGTTGCGGGCGTTGGCGGCGGGACCGGCGCTGATTCCGGGCAGCGGCTGTTGCGCAAAGTAGCCGCGCTGCTCGGCCAGCGCAAGGATTTCAGCGAGCGGCGCTTCCAGGTTCTTCTGAATGTCGTTGCCCAGGGCCTTAAGTGGCGAGATGTAGAGAACCTCAGTCCGGTCCTGCAGTTCACCTGCAACGGCTTTGCGAACCAGGCGGTCGATGCAGGCCAGGAACGCGGCCAGGGTCTTGCCCGAGCCGGTGGGAGCAGAGATCAGGGTCGAGTCGCCCGCCAGAATGTGCGGCCAGCCTTCAACCTGGGGCTCGGTGGCGCTGCCGAACCTGGCCAGGAACCACTCGCGCACGACGGGATGCGCCCATGCCAGGGCATCGGCGGCGGCCGGGTCGCCGGCTGGGAAGATGGACCGCGAAGACACGTTGGTCCAAGTATATCAGGCGCAGAAAAAGCGAAGGAAGACGGCGAGCGCCACGGCGCCCAGGGCGACCGGATGCCGCTGCGCTCACCACTTCTTGTGGATTTGCGCGTCCATGGCAAAGCCGCCGTTCTGGTCGCGCACGGCGTTGATGGAAACGCGGGGACTCACCTTGTACTCAATCTTGATTTCCTGGTCCTGGGCCGAGTTCACATCAGTGGCGAACGTTACAAAGATGTTGCTGGTAACCCGCTGTTGGATGGCGATGCGCGCGCCCGGGTTCTGGCCGCTGCCCTGCCCTCCCAGTTCAGGATCGATGGAGAGCTGCGAGATGCCGGCGATTTTTTCAAGGCGGTTGGTCACCTGACTGGTGACCTGCGATGCAATGGCGGATTCGGCCGCCATGTTGCCCGGCTGCGGATTGGCGGCTTCGGCTTCGGTGGTCTTGCCGAAGGCAATCAGGTTGATGATGTCGGCCGGCGGCAGCGCCGGGTCAGAGGCGTAGTTGGTGTGCAGCTTGTCAGCCGGCCCCCAGAGCCGCATCTGGATGTTGTAGTCCTTGATGGTGGTGGCGACGTTCAGGTTGACGACCGGCTGCGTCTGGATGGGATTGATGAAATCGATCGTGCCTCCGTTCAGCACGTAGCGATTTCCCTGGAAGATCAGGTCGCCGTCAGTGACATTGACGCGCCCCAGGATCACGGGATCGGCCGCCGTGCCGGTAATCCGCAGGTTGGCGGCGCCGTTCACGCTGAGCGTTCGGCTGACCAGGTTGATGTCGTTGGTTGATTGCAGCCCGATGTTCAGCTTCAAGTTCGTGCTGAAGCCGGAGGCGGGCGGAGGAGTGCTGTCGCCAGAGAGCGACGCGGCAAAATTCATCAGGTCGAAATCAGGCGTGAAGGAAAGCTGATTAATGCGCACCCGGCCGGCCAGCAGCGAATTTTGCGTGTTGCCGGTCAACGTGAGCTGCGTGCCCATGGTGGCGCGAATGCCGCCCGGGTAAAGCAGCCTGATTCCCTGCCCCTGCACGCCCAGGTTGAAATCGAGCGCCGGGCGGTATGCGACGCCGCCGCTCGCGGTGAGTTTGCCGCCGCCCACGTCAGCGGTGAAGCTGGTGATCTGCAGGTGGTCTTTGGTGAGCGTGAGCACGCCATTGCCGTTCTGCATGCCGATGGGCACGTCCCCGGTAGCAAAGCTGGCGTTCACGACCTGGATTTGGCCGGCCACGTCAGGATTGGCGCGGTTTCCGGTGGAATCAATGTTGAACTTGAGCTGGCCGCCGCTGGTGATATCAGGATTGACCAGTTGCGCCAGCTTGAGGTCAATGGTGCCCAGCAGCGCAAGCGCAAGCGGCTCATTCGGATTGGCGATCGGCACCCGGCCGTGGAAGCGCAGGTCAGTGCCGGTGCCGCGGATGGCGCCGGGCTCAAGCGTCAGCACGCCGTTGGCGTAGTCGGCGCGAATGGGGCCCGCAGCGGCGACCTGGACCGTGTTCTTGTAGTTGGCCGAAAGCTGCGGAATCGTGACTTGCGCGTTCAGGCGAGTTTTATCTTTCAGAGGCCCGCGCAAGGTGGCGTGGATTTCAGTTTGGCCGGTCAGCGAGCCCGCCTGGCTGGGCGCGTACAGCGCAACCAGCGGCGCAAACGGAATCACATTGGTATCGAGAACTACGTTGGCGTCATAAGCGCCGGTAAGGTTCACGGTTCCGTGAGCGCGCGCGGAAGCATTCAGCACTTCAGAATCGAGATTGAAGTTGGCGACGTGGTTGGCGACGTTCGTGGTGAACGTGATGCCGCGCATGGTCTGGTTCTGGATCTGGAGCTGCGGCACCTGGATAGAAGCTTGCAGTTGTGGGTCTTTGAGCGTGCCGCGGCCGCTGGCGTTAGCGTTGAGCACGCCCGCAATCTGCAGGTTCTTGTCTTTCACGGTCTGGAGCTGGTCGAGGCGGATACCGTTGGCGGTAAGCTGCGCTTCGTAGGCTTCTGTTTTCGGGAAGTAGTTCACTACGGCGTTGGCCGCGCCCACGCTGGGGAGCTGAACCGCAAGCGTGCTGTGCACTTCGGAGCCCGTGCCCTGGAAGTTCAGGTTCACGGATTTCACCGGCTCTGACGCGATCTTCGCATTGTTAAGGCTCACACTGCCGTTGCCGACAGGGCTCAACTCGCTGCCGCTGACCTGGACATTTGCCGCCACCGTGCCGGTCACCGGCATGGATGAACCGGCAACGCGCGTCAGGTCCTGCGCATTGATGTTCGAGGCATTAAGCGAAGCCTGAATTGGGCTGGTGTTCGTGAACGCCCATTTGTTGAGGCCGGCGCGCAGGGCAAACGTGATGCGCCCACGGTCGGCCGGATCAAGTTCGCCGCTCCGAATGCTCACCGCCGATGGACTGGCATCGAGCGCAGCGCGCATCAGCTTCCACGAGCTGCCTTTGACTTTCAAATTGATGGCGTTGAGCTGGCCCGTCAGGTGCGGCGCTGCCGTCGTGCCGGTCACCGAGCCATTGAACGTGGCCTGGCCGGCGAGGCCGAGGGGCTGCATAGAAGGCTTGAACAGTTCAGCCGTGGTTTCAAGTTCGTGCAGGTCGTTCGATTGCAAGTGCAACTGCAGAGCCGAGCGGTTGCTGATGGTGCCGTTTGCGGTGAGCGAGGTCTGCGCCATGCGCAGGAAGCTTTGGTCAAGCGTGACTTCCTTGGCCGCTGCTGCGTAGCGCGCGTGGATGGCGCCGTTCAGCGGGACTGAGCCGCCGCCGCCCGCGGGCGCGCCGCTGCCGGCAATCGTCATGTCGGTGCGGGCAGCCAGGTCGTCCATGGTCTTGCCCCAGGCAGCGTCGGCCGTGGCGTTCACCGCCCCGGCCAGCTTCACATTATTGAGCGTGTTTGAGTTTGCCTGTGAATTGAGCAGCGACTTGAGGTCGGCAAGCTGCACTCCGCGCAGCGCCGCCTGAAGATGCGATCGCGAGTTGCCGGCCAGGTCGCGAACCTGCATCGTGCCGGTCAACTCGCCGCCGAGCAGGCGCGCGTGCAGGTCGCGAACATCGGCGTTGCCGTTCGAAACTGCGTAGTGTGCGCCGATATCACGAATGGTCGTGGCCAGGCTTGGCGTCTTCACCGCCAGTGCATTGCTGCTGAGCGCGCCGTTCAAGCGCAGCGCCGCCATCATCGGAACATCCTTTTGCGCGGCATAGTGCGCATCGCCGGCGGCGCGAATCACGCCGCGAGGCAGCGAAGGATTGTTGGTCACGCGCGCCAACTCCGCCGTATCCAGAACGGCGTCATAGGTGGCGTCGAGCTTCGGGTTCGAGTAATCCGTTACCTTGGCATTCAGCGTGATGCGCGAAGGCCCGCTGGCCAGCAGGGCGTTCGAGAGCGTGAACTGCTCTGGCGTAGCGCTGAAGCCGGCGCTGAAGCTGTGCGGCAGCGGCTTGTAATCGCCCATGACGATGTGGCCGTCGCGGTAGCTGAGCGTGCCTGAGTATTCCTTGTTTGTGGAGGTGAACTTTGACTGGAAGTTCAGGTCGTGCAGGTCGGCCTGCAGCGGGCTTTTGCGATCGTTGTAGTAGGCCTGGCCGGCGTTGATGGCGGCGTGGCGAATTCCGAGATCGAAAACGCTGGTGTTGCTGCCGCTGCTCTGGCTCTTGCCCTTGGGCAGGTTGTTCGCGCCTTTTTGATCGACGAACACTCGCACCACCGGCTCATCCATCGTGATCTCGTTCAGGTACCACGAGCGATGCAGCAGCGAGGCGATGGTGACGCCGACGCGCATGTGCTGCATGGTGAACAGCGGCGGGTTGGCGTACGGCGCCGCGCCTTCCACGGAGACGTCATACAGATCGATGGTCGGGCTGATGCCGGAGAAGTGCAGCGCGAAATCGCGGAAATGCACCTGGGTCCCGAGCGCAACGCTGGCTTTCTGCTGCGCCAGGTTGGCAACGTAGCGATGAAAGCGCGCGCTATGCAGAAGAATGAAGAATGTTCCGACCAGCAGCAGAATCAGGATGCCGAGGCCGGCGGCA
>JAJPJZ010000296.1 GCA_021323935.1 Terriglobia bacterium
CACGATGCCCGCGCGGATCGAGCCGCGAACCTTCGCGGGCGCGATCCCTATAATTGGGCGATGGCAACGTTCCCGCCAGTTGAAGAGCAACTTGAATACATCGGGAAAGGCGCGGCCGAGATCATTCGGGAGCCGGAGCTGCGCGAGCGGCTGGAGCGATCGCGCGCCAGCGGCAAGCCGCTGCGGGTTTATGCCGGCTTCGATCCCACCGCGCCCGACCTGCACCTGGGCCACACCGTGCTGCTGCGCAAGCTGAAGCACTTCCAGGACCTGGGGCACACCGCGATTTTCCTGATTGGCGATTTCACCGCGATGATCGGCGACCCGACGGGGCGCAACGTGACCCGCCCGCCGCTCACGGAAGAAGAAATCACGCGCAACGCGCGCACGTATCTCGACCAGGTATTCAAGATCCTGGACCGCGAGCGTACGGAAGTGCGGCGGAACAGCGAGTGGTTCGGCAAGTTCGGGGCGGCGGAGTTCATCAAGCTCGCGGCCAAGTACACGGTTTCGCAGATGCTGGAGCGCGAAGACTTCCACAAGCGCTTCCAGGACGAGAAGCCGATTTCAATGCATGAGCTTCTTTACCCGCTGGCGCAAGGCTATGACTCGTTCATGCTGCAGTGCGACGCGCAACTCGGCGGAACGGACCAGAAATTTAACCTCATGGTGAGCCGCGAGATTGCGCGCGCCTATGGCGCAGCAAACAGCGAGATTGTGCTGACCACGCCGCTGCTGGAAGGCACGGACGGCGTGCAGAAAATGTCGAAGAGCTACGGCAACTACATCGGCATTGCCGAGCCCCCGCGCGAAATGTTCGGCAAAATCATGCGGGTTTCAGACGAGCTGATGTGGCGCTACTGGGAGCTGCTGACCGATATCAGCATGAGCGGCATTGAGGCCATGAAGCAGCAGGCGCGCAGCGGAACTAATCCAATGCTGTTCAAGAAGGGACTGGCGCAGCGCATCATCACCGACTTCCACGGCGAGGCGGCGGCGAAGCAGGCGCTGGAGGATTGGGAGAAGCAGTTTCAGCGCGATGAAGTGCCTGAGGACGTGGAAACCGCCGTGCTCGGGCTGGTCAGCGACGCGGGCAAATTTGATCTCGTTCCGCTGCAGAGTGCTTCCGGCGCTCCGCGCGCTGCGAAGAAGGAATTTGCAGGCGAGGCGAGGCCGTTGGTCAGGGCAGACAAGATGCTGACGCTCGCCGGCCTGGCTGACTCGGCCAGCGACGCGCAACGGAAGCTGAAGCAGAACGCGGTGCGGATTAATGGCGAGATCCAGTCAGCGCACACCCTGAAGCTTGAAAGCCTGCCGATGGAGTTCGTAGTGCGCGTGGGAAGAAAGATGAAGAAGATCGTGATTGCGGGCGCCTGAGGTTTTCACTCCACGAGCTAGTCAGGCACACGCAAAAGAAAGACGGGGCAAAATGCCCCGTCTCCATCAGCACATCTTCCAGTAAATCAGAACGAGCCGGCGCCCGGCCGTGATGGGCCTTCGAGCGGAATGAACGCCTTGTTCGAGTCGGTGGCGGGCTTGACGCTGTCTTTGGGCAGCGGCTTGCGCGGGAACATCTGGTCGCGCATGGCGGCTTCATAGACAAAGGCAGCGACGATGACGGCATTCTGCATCATGTCAGCCGGCTGCAGCCGCTCATAGACGTCCATGTTGGAGTGGTGAGTGCGCGTGTCGTACTCCACCGGGTCCTGGATGAACTGGAAGCCGGGGATGCCGACGGCGTCGAAGGAAAGATGGTCAGTGCCGCCGGTGTTGCGCATGGAGATGGTGCCGGCGTCGAGGTCGCGGAACGGCTCAAACCACTGTGCAAAGATGGGAACGGCGGCGGCGTTTTCCTGCGTGTAGATGCCGCGGATCTTGCCGGTGCCGTTATCGACGTTGAAGTAGGCAGAAATTTTCTGCTGCTCGGGCTTGAGGACCAGCGGCTTCAGTGCGGCCTGCTGCGCGCCGGGGCCGCCCTGCGGGCGGTTCAGGCAGGTATCGACATCGGGCGAGCGGCTGCCGAAGTGCTGGCGCGCGTATTCGCAGGAGCCGATCAGGCCTTCTTCCTCGCCGCTCCACAGCGCAATGCGGATGGTGCGCCGGGGATGGAGATCGAGCGCCTTCAATATGCGGACGGCTTCCATCATGACGCCGACGCCTGCGCCGTTATCGGTGGCGCCGGTGCCGGAGTGCCATGAATCGAGGTGGCCGCCGAGCATGACGACTTCATCTTTGAGCCTGGGATCGCTGCCGGGAATTTCGGCCACGGTGTTGTACTGCGTCTGCATGTCGTCGTAGAAGCGGGTGCGAACGTCGAGTTCAACATCGACCGGCACATCGCGGCTGGCCAGGCGATAGAGGCGGCCGTAGTGTTCGGCGGCCATGGCCAGCATCGGCACCCTGGCTTCTTCGCCGGGCTTGTAGCCGCCGCCGGATTGCACAAAGATTGTGCCTCCATCGCCGCGGCCGGGGGTGATGACGGCGAGCACTTTTTCATCGGCCCAGTAGTTGCGGAGCTGGTTGTTCAACTCGCGGCGGCGGCGCGCCTGCTCAGGATCGAACTGCGGAGCATTGGCGTTGCGTGGTCGGGCGCCGGGCACGTTATAGCCGGCCACTTCTTCCAGGCCCTTCTCGTCGTAGCGGTGCATCTCGGCTTCGTCGTGCGGGCGCACGTCAGGCGCGTTGCCGAACAGCACCACGGCGCCCTCGAGCTTGCCGTGATAGCGGGCCAGGTCGTCAAGGCTCGAGATCCTGGCGATGACCACTTTGCCGTGCACCACGCCGTTGGTTCCGGGCGTCCACGCCATCGGAATTGCGTACATGGGGAACACGTCGGGCGAAGTCATGCGCACGCTGACGTACTCCTGCGACCATCCGCGGCCGAACGGGCCCCAGCCTTCCAGGTGCGCGTTCTGCAGGCCCCAGGCGGCAAGCTGGTCACGCGTCCACTCATTGGCGCGCTTCATGTTGGGCGAGCCGGTAAGCCGCGGGCCAATGCGATCGCTGAGCTCGCTCATGATCTCCATGACGTGCGAGTCCTTGAATCCTTCATTGCGGATCAGCGTGATGCTGGAGTAATCCAGATTTTCGGCGTTGGCGGCCGCGGCTGCGGCAGCTCCGCCGGAGCGGGCGGCAGAAGCGCCGCCGAAGGCAAACACGGCGGCCGGCATGGCCATGAGCGCTGCCAGCGCCGCGCCGAGCAGAACTTTTGTGCGTGAAATTTGCATGGGCTTTCCTCTCCTCCAGGGCACGAGGTCAAAAATCGTGTGGTTTGGTCCCGAGCGATTTCGCGGAACACCAGCGGGAGACAGCCGGGGCCAGAAATGTAGTTGCTGGATTCGAGAATCTTACTCGCAATCGCGCGGGATTTGCAGCCACTGACTGCCGAAAACGTGTAAAGAATCGTGAACTGGACTGCGCAAATTCAACGACGCCTCGCCGAAGCGGTGGGTCGCGAGGGTCAGGACAGATCAGAGGCGATCTGAGGCACGACGGCTTCAATCAGCGCGATGAACTGCGCCTGCACCTTGCGGCCGGTTTCCAGCACCTCCTGGTGATTGAGCGGCTGGTCGATGATGCCTGCCGCCATGTTGGTGACGCAGGAGATTGCCAGCACTTCGATTCCCATGTGGCGGGCGGCGATGACTTCAGAAACCGTGGACATGCCGACCAGGTCAGCGCCGATGGTGTGGAGGAAGCGAATCTCAGCCGGGGTTTCGTACTGCGGGCCGTGCATGGCGGCATACACGCCTTCGTAGATATCGAGGCCCAACTGCTTGCCGGCTGCGAGCGCGAGCTGGCGAAAGCGGCGCGAGTAGGCGTGAGTCATATCGGGGAAGCGCGGGCCGAAGCGCTCGTCGTTGATGCCGACCAGCGGGCTGGTGCCCTGAAGGTTGATGTGATCGCTGATGACGACCAGCGCGCCCTGCTTGTAGGAGCGATTGATGCCGCCGGCGGCGTTGGTGAGCACGGCGGCGCGAATGCCCATGCGCGCGAACACCCGCATGGGGAAGACGACGTCGGCCATCTGCAGGCCTTCGTAGAAGTGGACGCGGCCCTGCATGGCGGCGACCGGCACGCGGTTGCAGGTACCGATCACCAGGCGCCCGGCATGGCCGATGGCGGTGGCGCGCGGGTAATGCGGGATGGTGGAATACTCGACGGCGACGGAGTCGAGCAGAGAATCGGCGAAGGCGCCGAGGCCTGAGCC
>JAJPJZ010000287.1 GCA_021323935.1 Terriglobia bacterium
ATCGACCTGTAGGAGACATGAAGAGCTCAAAGGAGTACGCGGTGTTTTCAAAAGCACTGCAAAAGGTGCTCTCGGTTTCTCATGCCGAATTGAACGCTAGGATTCAGGACGAGAAGCGCGAACGCAAGCGGAAGAAACGGCAGGTCCGCGTTTCAAACGAAAAGGATTGACTGGCCGCTTTCAGTTTTTCCCAGTAACGTCAGCGAATGTAAGCCGCTTTCCTGCTACTTGTGACAGTGCAGTCTCAAACCGCTCTGCATCGGAAATCTTTCTGTCTTTCATGTTGCGGTGATTGAACCGAAACACCTGCTCACGTCGCCGCTCCGCGGCCCCGGAGGCAAAACTCAATTCGGACGTCTTCGATGAAAGGGGTCCGCTCCTTAAAAAAAGTTTTGTTTTTTGCGTTTTGGCCAACGGGTCGTGAGAATCGCTTGATGACTGCGAGGGCACGAACGCTCGCATTGCTGTCGCTGGCTGAGTTGCTGGCGATGTCGCTGTGGTTCATCGGCAGCGTGCTGCTGGCTGATGCGCCGGCGCGCTCGGGCGCGAGCTTTGAGCGCTGGTTCGAAGTGCGCTCGTGGCTCACGATTGCGGTGCAGCTTGGGTTTGTGGCCGGCGCACTCGCGATTGCGCTGTTCAATCTTTCTGATCACTACACGCCCACGCGCGTGTTTGCGGTGTGCGCGGCGCTGGCGGCCGTAGCCAATGGGGCGGTGGCGCTGGAGCTGAAGCCGCTGGAGCAGTTTGTTGCCGGCGGCACCGGCCGCGAGGCGCTGTGGCTGGCGGTGCTGTGCCGCGGGCTCACGGGCGCGCTGCTGGCCGGAGTTTATCCCACCGGAATGAAGATCCTGGCGGGCTGGTTTCGCGAAGGGCGCGGCCTGGCGCTGGGCGTGCTGATTGGGGCGCTCACCATCGGTTCGGCTTCGCCGCACCTGATTTGGGTGGTCAGCACGATGCTGGCGCCGTTGCCGATGGCAGGCGTGATTGCGACGGCCAGCGCGTCGGCCATGGCGGCGGCCGTGATCGTTGCCGCGGCGGTGCGCGAAGGTCCGTTCGCGGCGCAGCAGCCGCCGTTCAACTGGCGCGAGATTGGGCAGACGTTCCGCAATCGCGGGCTGCGGCTGGCGAATTTAGGCTATCTGGGGCACATGTGGGAGCTCTACGCCATGTGGAGCTGGATTGCCGTGATGCTGGGGGCTTCCGCGCGCGGCATGGCGAGGGCTGACATCGAGCTGATCGCGTTTGCGGCCATTGCTGTGGGAGCAGTCGGGTGCGTGTGGGCGGGCAAAGCCAGCGACCGCATTGCCGAGCGCGGCGGCGCGACGGTTGCGGCCCGGGCGCGGGTGACGATTACAGCGATGGCGGTGAGCGGTGCGTGCTCGGCAGCGGCGGCCGGCGCGATGGGGCATCCGCGCGCGCTGATTGCAATCGTGATGGTGTGGGGAATTGCCATCATTGCCGATTCGGCGCAGTTTTCCGCGGCCATCAGCGAGCTGGCTGACCCACGCTATGTAGGCACGGCGCTGACCGCGCAAACGGCTTTTGGGTTCCTGCTGACGGCGTTTTCAATTCGCGCGATTGCCTGGATTGCGGCGGCTTACGGCTGGCGATGGGCGGCACTGGCCATGGCTCCGGGGCCGATGCTGGGAATTGTGGCCATGTGGCGGCTGGAGCGTGGTTACGGAGCAACACCCAGGCTACCAACCGCGGGTTGAGTTCCCCACGGCGGCGGATGGCGATTCGGGTTAGCGGATCAGGCGCAGAGGAGCTGCCACGCGTCGCGATAGGGCTGGAACATGCCTCGCGAGTGCGGATTTGCCGGATATACGTAGATGCTTTTCCGACCGCCGAGGGCGGCAATCGGAATGATGTACCAGGCGTCTGCGGGGATAACGTAAGCGGCGATGAAATCGGTGTGGCTGGCGGTGTACTTGCGATCCGCCGACCGCTTAGTGACCACGGTGTAGCCGCCTTTGCAGCGGCTGATGGACGACTTTACCTGCACGCGGAAGAAGCGCCGGGTGCGTTTGCAATAAACGATGAAGTCAAAGGGCTGAGTATCGCCCCAGGGCTTGCAAACGATGAGGCCGCCGGCTGCGGCCATGAGCATGAAACGTATTTCGGTCAGCTCGCCCCGCGCTTTCTGGTGGCGCAGGGTGACTTCCATAGACGGGAAGCAGAATAGCACAGTCTGTCAACACGTTGATGGCCATTGTCTGTGGAAAACTCGGGAAAGTCTTGTAGCGGCGGGAGAAAAAAGAGTTGCTGATGCACTTGTCAGGCACGGGCGGGTGTTTAAAAATGTGCCAAAAATCCCGATACGGCTGGAGGTATCAAACTTCCGATGCGTTGTGGCAGGTGTGAGCCGTGGTTGACGTTTGGCAACGCAGAATTCGCGCGGCGACGCACGTCAGAGGAGCGGGACGGTTCATTGCCGCGCTGTGGATTGCTGGTGTTTCGGTTGGTCTCGGAGCCTATGCCCCGCCTGTTCCAGAAGTATTTTTTGCCGTCAGTTACGCCATGCTGATTGTC
>JAJPJZ010000035.1 GCA_021323935.1 Terriglobia bacterium
AGCCACCAGCGCGGATTGCCGGAGTGAAGCAGCAGGACGGTGAAGCAGGAGACCAGCACCCAGGCGAGGTAATCGAAGGAGACGTACTGCATGAGAGCGCCGCCGCCCAGGCAGAACGGGAGGGCGGCCGCGGCGGCGACGATTTGCGCCCAGCGCCCTCCGCCCATGTAGCGGGCCATCAGGGCGGCCAGCAGCAGCGCCAGAGCTTGTGCCAGCGCGGCGAACAGGCGAAAGCCGCGGATCGAGGTGCCGAAGAGTTCGAGCGAGATTCGCGCGAAGAATGGAGTTACGGGCGGATAGGCGACGTATCCCCAGGCGAGGTGGCGCGCGTCTTCAAGCGTGGCCAGTTCGTCGCGCTGGAAGCCATAGCGATTGCCGGTGAGCATGTGCGCCGCGATGGTGGCGAGCGCAATGTAGGCGGCGATGGCGAAGCCGCTTGTCCAGCGCGAGCGTCGCCGAAGTGCAGGGTGGGGAGCGGCGTGGGCGGCGTTGCAGGCGATGTTCGACGAAAGGTTGGGCGCAGGGTTGGCGGTGCTCACGCGCAGCGATGATAACCCGGGTTGTGGGAGTTCTGACAGGGTGCTGAGGAAACGCGGTCCGGGTGAGCATCGGGTGCGGGCGAGATATTGACGTTCAGTGTTGCAAACCTTCGCAATGCGCCGGACATCTGCCTTGGTATGGCGAAAAAGAATGAAGTGGTGGTGATTACGGGCGCGTCGGCCGGGGTAGGCCGGGCGGCGGTGCGGGAATTTGCGAAACATGGCGCGTGGGTGGGCCTGGTGGCGCGCGGCAAAGATGGCCTGGAGGGCGCGAAGCGCGAAGTGGAGGCCGCCGGGGGCAAGGCGCTGGTGCTGCCGACGGACGTGGCCGATGCGGATGCGGTCGAAGCGGCGGCGGCGGCGGTAGAGAAAAAGCTTGGTCCGATTGACATCTGGGTGAACGACGCGATGGCGTCGGTGTTCTCGCCGGTGAAGGAGATGAAGCCGGAAGAATATGAGCGCGTCACCGCCGTGACCTACCTGGGCGCGGTGTATGGGTCGCTGGCAGCGCTGAAGCGCATGCTGCCGCGCGATCGCGGCGTGATCGTGCAGGTAGGGTCGGCGTTGGCGTACCGCAGCATTCCGCTGCAGTCGGCGTATTGCGCGGCCAAGCACGCCATGCTGGGCTTTACTGCGTCACTGCGCTGCGAACTGCTGCACGATAAATCGAACGTGAAGGTCACGATGCTGCAGATGCCGGCGCTGAACACGCCGCAATTTGGCTGGGTAAAAAGCCGGCTGAAGCACAAGGCGCAGCCGGTGCCGCCGATTTTTCAGCCCGAGGTGGCGGCGCGGGCGATTTATTACGCCGCGCACCATCCCCGCCGCGAGTTCTACGTAGGGTGGTCGGCGGCCAAGGCGATCCTGGGAAACAAGGTCATCCCGAGCTCGCTCGACCATTACCTGGCGAACTACGGCTACAGCTCGCAGCAACTGCCCGAACCGGAGGACCCGAATCGTCCTAACAACCTGTGGAAGCCAGTGGCAGGCGATCACGGGGCGCACGGCACGTTCGATGACCGTGCCCACGAGCGCAGCGAATTTGTGTGGGCCGACGTGAATCGTGACTGGCTGGCGGTGGCAGCGCTGGCAGGGGCGGGCGCAGCAGCGTGGCTGGCGGCGCGGAAGCGTAAGAATTCTGAGGAAGAGCTCAGGCGTGCGGCGTGAACGGCTGCCGGATTGCCATGGGTGAGGAGCGTGCCGAAGCAGGCAATTTAGCTGCCACGATTTTAAAAATCTGACAGGAGAACGCACCGGCCACGGGCAAGTCAAGAAAAATCATCGCCAAATTCAAGAAAAATATGCAAGAGGTACCAAAGTAATCACTATTACTTTGGTTTTTTGTTGGGTACACTCTGGGCACTTCAGGCATTCCGCACGGGAGATGCGGGGCACCGAAAGAGACCGAAAACACGGAGAGGACACCACCCAATGAAACTGGCGATTCGAATCCTCGCGCTCAGCGCACTTCTGGCAGCGACAGCTCAGGCGGCCCTTCCGAAGACCACGGTGAAGGTGGGCTTTGGTGGCGGTCCGGTTCCCCTTTGCGATCCCTACGTCGAGAAGAACTGCCACCTGTTTTAGGACGGCAGCGGGCATTAAACGGCAAACCCGGCATGATTTCCAGATTACTTAGGTAACAGCCGGGGTAAATCACTGATTGTGCGCACCGGCGGCAGCAGGGTAAGCTGGCCGCCGGTGTCGCTTCTGCACATCAATTATGCCCTTTGGGGGCTCGAGCCGGTCCTGAGCGGCGCGGTTGCGCTGTTCATGTACCGGCGAAAACTGCACGCGCGATTCCCTCTGTTTTTTGCCTTTCAGCTTTTTCACATCGCCACCTGCATCGCCGAATTCACTGCCAGCCACATCAGCTACAAGGCCTACTTTGACACTTTCTGGAGCCTGGAGCCGCTGGTGATCCTGCTGTCGTTCGCCAACATTCAAGAGCTGTTCAGCGCCATGTTCCGGCAGCGCGAGGGGTTGAAAGATTTCGGGACGATGCTGTTCCGCTGGGCGATGGTGGTGATGTTGCTGATGGCGGTGGTCCTGGCGACAGCCAACACGGGGGCCTTTGAGCGCAGCCACTTTATCAGCCTGACGTTGAGCCTGGAGCGCAGCGTGCAACTGATGATGCTCGGCCTGGTGATGTTCCTGCTGGCGTTCAGCAATCACCTGGGCATCCAGACACGGCACCCGGTGTTTGGATTCGTGATGGGCTGGGGAGTGCTTTCCACCTGCGAACTGCTGCTGTACGCCGAGCGCGCGCGCATACGCTTTTCTGACGAGGGCTTCAACCTGGTCCACCTGGGTGCCTACACGGCCATGCTGCTGGTGTGGCTGGTGTACGTGGTGATGCGCACGCCGGCTGAAGTCCTGCCCAACATGCTGTTGCGTTCGCAGCGCTGGAATGACGCGTTGCTGGAAGACCCCATGGTGGAAGAGCAATCGACGCTGCTGGTCGGCATTGAAACCCTGGTGGAGCGCGCCATGAGCCGCACCACCGGCAACGGCGAATCGTAAATTCCTGCCTCCAATTTGTTGTGTCCTGCGGCCGAAACCGGCATCATTAACTACACAGAATGTTTCCGCAGCTTTTTCATCTTGGACAATTTGCGTTGCCGACCTACGGCGTGATGGCGGCACTGGGCCTGATGGCCGGGCTGTGGGTGGTGGTGCGCGGCGCGCGCCAGCAAGGTCTTGACCCGGAGAAGGCGTGGAACCTGGGGCTGGTGGCGATCCTTTCAGCGTTGCTGGGGGCAAAGCTGCTGATGATCGCGACGGAATGGGATACGTATCACGACTGGCACGCGATTTTCTCGATGGAATTCCTGCAGGCTGCGGGCGTCTTCTATGGCGGGCTGCTGGCCGCGATTGCAGCCTGCACCTGGTACATGCGGCGGCATCGCATGCCGGTGCTGCGCACCTGCGACGTGTTTGCGCCCGGCATTGCGCTGGGCCATGCCTTCGGGCGCCTGGGATGCTTTGCTGCGGGCTGCTGCTATGGCAAGCCGACGCACCTGCCCTGGGGCGCGACCTTCACCAACCCGATTTCGCTGGCGCCGCTGAACGTCAGGCTGCATCCCACGCAGATTTATGAGTTCCTGGTCGAGATTGCGAACTTCATCGTGCTTTCGTGGCTGCTGAAGCGGAAGCAGTTTGAAGGGCAGGTCATCGGCGCATACCTGTTCCTTTATGGGGTGGCACGGTTCTTCCTGGAGTTCCTGCGCGACGATCCGGGGCGCGGCAGCGTGTTCGGTGGCGCGCTGAGCACGACGCAGTTGATTTCGATCTTCCTGGTGCTGGCGGGCGGCGCGCTCTGGCTGCGCCGGCGGCAATTGCAGCCGACTGAGGCAGCGACTACGGCGTAGCGGCTTTTTATCTTCCGGTATTTGATATTTGAATTTACCTTCGTTGGGCAGTGGATTATCCGCACCAGATGAAGGCTGCAGCGAGCGATGCCGGCAGGCGGCTGGATCAATTCCTGGTGGCGCAACTGCCTGACGTGAGCCGCTCCCGGCTTCAGCAACTGATTGAAAGTTCACAGATCACGGTCGATGGCCACCCGGCCAAGGCAGCGCTGAAATTGCGCGGCGATGAGACCGTCACGCTGCTTGGTCCGCCGCAGCCGCCGCCGCTGCGCGCCATGGCGGAGGACATTGCACTCGACGTGGTGTACGAAGACGAGCAGGTGGCGGTCATCAACAAGCCTGCCGGCATGATGGTGCATGCCGGCGCGGGCGCGAGCGATGCGGCGCGCAACCGCGGCACGCTGGTGAATGCGCTGCTGCACCGGTTTGGAGCGGTTTCAGCCGGCGCCGACGCACTGCGCCCCGGAATTGTCCATCGCCTCGATAAGCAGACCAGCGGGCTGGTGGTGGTGGCGAAGACCGATGCGGCCCACCGGGGGCTGGCAAATCAATTTGCCGAGCGCGCCGTGCACAAGACGTATATCGCGCTGCTGCATGGCTGGCTGAAGCAGGATAGCGGCACGGTGCGATCGGCGATTGGGCGCGACTTGAAGCGGCGGACGCGGATGGTGGCGGGGCGCGGACGCAGCGCGGTGACGCATTACAGCGTGCTGAAGCGCATTGACGGCGGCCTGGGGAAGTTCACGCTGGTCGAAGTGAAGATTGAAACCGGCCGTACGCACCAGATCCGGGTGCACATGGCGTCGCTGGGGCATCCGGTGGTGGGCGATACGCTTTACGGAGCGGCGGCAAAGCTGCGCGGCCGCTCGGGGACGACAGCGACGCTGGGCAGGAACTTTCTGCACGCGGCGGCGATTGAGTTCAGGCATCCGGCAAGCGGCCGGCCGATCAAGCTGGAAGCGGCGTTGCCGGCGGAACTCGAGGAGCTGCTTGCGCGCATTTCGCGCTGAATCGTCGGCCGCGAAATGCAGGCGGGGAGTGCCGTTCAGGCCTGAGAACCCGCTATAATGAAGCTTCCAATGAAATTCCGCGGTTTTATTTTTTGCGCGTGTGTGGCTGCGGCGGCAGGGGCCTGCGCGCAACAATCGGCGCCTCCGGCGCAAGCGGGCGGGCAGCAGGAGCTGCCCTCGGCGCCCTCGGCGGTGATGGAGCCGAAGGCGCAGAAGCCGGCCAAGCCCGCGCCGACTCAGCCCGCGCCGACTCAGCCCGCGCC
>JAJPJZ010000030.1 GCA_021323935.1 Terriglobia bacterium
CGCCGCCAAACTGGCCGCCGAAGGCAAGCTGCAGCGCGCCGAAGCCGCCGCGATTTAAACGGCCGCACTTCGATTATTCGTAGCGCAGCGCCTCAATCGGATCGAGCCTGGCAGCTTTGCGCGCCGGATAGAAGCCGAAGAACACGCCCACCGCCATTGAGAAGATTACGGCGATGCCGATCGCAATCGGCGAAATCTGCACGGCCCATTTCAGCGTCGTGGTGATGATGTAAGAAGACCCCACGCCGAACACAATGCCGATGGCGCCGCCAATCAGGCTCAGCACCACGGCTTCAATCAGGAACTGGCGCTGAACGTCGCTTTCCGTGGCGCCAATTGCCATGCGAATTCCAATCTCGCGTGTGCGCTCGGTCACGCTGACCAGCATGATGTTCATGATGCCGATGCCGCCGACCAGCAATGACACGCTGGCGATCGAAGCCAGCAGGTAAGTCATGACCGATTGCGTCTGATCGGCCATCTCGGCCATATCGGCCTGGTTGCGGACGAAGAAATCGTCAGCCTGGCCGTTGCGGATGCGATGCCGGTCGCGCAGCAGCGAAGTAATCTGCTGTTCGGCAGTGTAGCTGGCTTCACGCGAAACGGCGGAAACCATGATGTTCTGCAGCCAGTCCTGGCCCGTGATTTTCTTTTGCAGCGTGGTGAGCGGGACGAGAATCGTGTCGTCCTGGTCCTGACCCATGCCCGACGCCGACTGGCCTTTCGGCGATAGCAGGCCGACAACTTTAAAAGGCAGGTTCTTGATGCGGATCGTCTGGCCGATTGGATCGGTGGTGCCGAACAGGTTCTGGCGCACAGTTTCGCCGATCACGGCGACGTTCGAGGCCAGGTCCATGTCCTGCGAAGTGAAGAAGTCACCCGACGCCATCGGCCACGAACGCACGTCGAGGTACTCAGGTTCGGTGCCGGTCACGCGCGTGAACCAGTTATCGTTGCCGAAGACCACCTGCGCCTGCGTGCCTGAAGTCGCTGCAGCAGTTTGCACGGCGGGGCATTCACGCAGGATGGCCTGGCGATCGTCGTAAATCAGCGTCTTGGTGGCGCCGTAGCCCATGTGCATTCCGTTGACCGTTACGGTGCCGGCGCTCACCACCAGGACGTTAGAGCCCATGGCGGCGATGCGCTCCTGCACCTGCTTGCTGGCGCCCTGGCCCACGCCCACCATCGCAATCACGGCGCCGACGCCAATGATGATGCCGAGCATGGTGAGCGCAGAGCGCATCTTGTTGCGCGCCAGCGCGCGGCCGGCAATTTTGATGATGGCAATCAGGTCCATGAGCTACCGCCTCTGGAGGCGACAATTATCGCACTTGTTTGACGCTGCCGCCGGAACCGCGAGCCTGAATTGTTTGTGAACTTTCATTAATAGATCGTGCCGCCCGGTTTGTTTGTGCTTCCATGCGCGTGCTACGATGGCTCGCAACTACTCGGTTTATGGGCCCTGAGACGCTCATCATTGAGTACCTGACGGATACGCCCGAGGACCAGAGCGTAATCCGGCTGCGCGGGCCGCTGACCATGCAGAACGTGGCTCAATTCCAGAGCGCCGTGCGCGCCGGGAGCGCCCCCCGCATGATCCTTGACCTCAGCCAGGTTCCGTATGTCGATTCAGCCGGGCTGGGCTCGATTGTCGGTGCCCAAGTTTCGCTTCACAAGGCCGGGCGCTGGCTGGCGCTTACCGGCGTGAACGAGCGCGTGAAGCGGCTTTTTGAGATCACGCGTGTCAATAGCATCTTCCTGACTTTTCCAACCCTGGGCGATGCCATGAGCGCGATGAGCGGCCAGGCTGACGCCTAAAACGCCGGCGCACTACCTCGCAGTGGTTCCCTTTTGCCTTGGCAAACAGAATCGCCGAGAGCGCGCGGGGTAGCCGCCAAGCTCAATCTTCTTCCACGCTCGGTATGGTCTTCAGCACCTGGGCGGCGACTGGCCGATTCTCCACCAGCGAGTCGCGCTTGATCTTGCCGTCGCGGAAAACAATGACACGCCTGGCGAACTGCGCGATATCGAGCTCATGGGTGACGAGCACCACCGTCAGGCCTTTATCGTTCAGCTCCTGGAAAATCTGCATGATCTCGATTGAGGTGCGCGAATCGAGGTTGCCGGTGGGCTCATCGGCGAGCAGGAGCGAAGGCTTGTTCACCAGCCCGCGGGCGATAGCGACGCGCTGTTGCTGGCCTCCTGAGAGCTGCGATGGGAAATGGTCCATGCGTTCAGCCAGGCCGACCAGCGCCAGCGCTTCTTTGGCGCGGGCCAGGCGCTGCTCCTTGGGAAGGCGCGCATAGAGCGTCGGCAGCTCAACATTTTCCAGCGCGGTAGTGCGGGCCAGCAGGTTGAAGCCCTGAAAAACGAAGCCGATCTTACGGTTGCGAATGGCGGCAAGCTCAGGCTTGGAGAGCGTGGAGACATCGACGCCGTCGAGGAAGTAGCGGCCGGAGCTCGGCTTATCGAGGCAGCCGAGCAGGTTCATGAAAGTTGATTTTCCGCTGCCGCTTGCGCCCATGATGGCGACAAACTCGCCGGGGCGAACTTCAACATCTACACCGCGCAATGCGTGGACCTTGGTTTCGCCGAGGTCGTAATCCTTGAAGACGTTCTCAACGCGAATGACGGCCTCTGCCGTGGGTACGGCGAGTTTAGCTTCGGGTTGGACCAATGTTGACATCAAAACTTCCTGCGAGCCATGGCTTCGAGTGGAAATTCAACTGCGAAGTGAGCGCTATCGGCCCGGCGCTCGCGCTCCGCCCGGCGCGCCGGCGCCGCCGCCAAAGCCGCTGGACGCGCGTTGAGCACCGGCGGAGCCGACGACCACCTGATCGCCGGGATTCAACGTGCCGTGCAGCGGCGCGATCACTTCCGTGTAAGTGTGGTCGGTGATCCCGGTGCGAACCTGCACCGGCTCCAGTTGGCGCGTGTCAGCGTGATATTTCCAGATAATCGCTATATCGGCGCGGCCACCGCCCTGGGCGCGACCGCCCTGCGGACGCGTGCCCCCCCCGGGTTGTTCGCCGCCCTGCCCCGCCTGGCGGCGCGCAGCGGCGCCACTACCCGCGTTGGCGCCCGCTGCAGCATTCTGGCTGCCCGAGCCTGGCGCTTGCGCTGATTGATCGCTGCCGCTTTGATCGGTTTGAGCGCGCTGGGCCTGGCCGCCGGTCGGAATGCCCGCCTTGTCAAGCAGCGCCCGCTGCTGGGTCGCCGGCAAATCGGGCTTGTAGCGCAGCGCCCCGTTTGGAACTTTCAGCGCGTTAGTGGCCGTTGCTACCGGGATCGTGACATAAGCGGTCATGCCGGGAAAAAGCTTGAGATCGGGATTATCGAAATCCACCACCGTGGTGTAGGTAACGACGTTCTGCACGGTAGTGGCGTTCAGCCGGATCTGGTCCACAACGCCGCGGAAGGTATCGCGAGGAAATGCGTCCACCTTAAACGTCGCCGGCTGGCCAACCTTGATCATGCCGACGTCAGATTCGTCGGTGGCCACATACACCTGCATCTTAGTCAGGTCCTGCGCGATGACGAACAGCGTGGGCGCCTGCAGCGACGCGGCGACCGTCTGCCCCACGTCAACGTTGCGGGCCACCACGGTGCCATCGACGGGTGATGAGATCGTGGCGTAGTTCAGGTTGGTTTGCGCCACGCGGACGGCAGCGTCCTTCTGTTTCACCTGGGCATCGGCCTGCGTGACCTGCGCCTGCGCGGCCGACACTGCGGCATTGTTGGCATCGAGCGTGGCCTTAGCAGCGTCGAGCTGTTGCTGCGCCATCACGCCTGCTTGCGTAAGGCCGAGCGTGCGCTGGTAATCCTGCGCCGATTGGACCGCCGTGGCTTTCGCCTTTTCCAGCGCGGCTTTCGCCGCCAGCAGGTTGGCCTGCGCATTGGCCAGATCGGCCTGCGCCTGCAGCACCGCGCCCTGGAACAGCGCCGGATCGAGTTGTGCGACGACCTGGCCCTTCTTGACGTGCGAGTTGAAATCGGCAAAAAGCTTCTGCACCGTGCCTGAAACCTGCGAGCCTACCTGCACGGTGGTGACCGCGCTGATGGTGCCGGTGGCATCCACCACTTCGCGAATGTCGCCGCGGTCGGCCGCCTGGGTGAAGTACTGCTGCTTATCTTTCTTGTTCAGCGTAAAGGCGGCAAGCACACCTACCGCAATCAGGATGACGGCGATGATGAGCCACTTTTTGCTTTTGAAATTCATGTTCCACCCGTTCCCGGCAAGGGCTGACCGGCTCGCGCAATCGGCCATTATCCCACTTATACAGACGGTGCGGAACCTCAGGAGTAGCAACAGTTTGGGTTAAGTTTTGTTAAAGTTCGGGAAAGCTGGCGGGGCTGCCGCTGCGCACGCTGCGCGGATGCTTATTTGGGTACTTTTGTTCGATTTTTCCACCGCCGCGGCGCGCCAAATCGATGGATTTCAGGTTAAAACGAGGCATGGTAAGAAGCCGGCTGTTCCAACTTGCCGCCCTTGCAGGCGTGCTGCTGTTCGGCGCGCACTGTGGGTTTGCGCAAGCTGCCTTGCTGGTTGAAGAGCCGTTCGGCAAGTTCGGATCGTTTACCGCGACCGGCCATGCCGCCGTTTACCTGGCGCGCGTGTGCGCTGAAACTCCGCTGAAACTTCGGCGCTGCCAGCCCGGCGAAAATGGCGTGGTCATCAGCCGGTATTACGACGTGGGCGGCCATGACTGGCTGGCCATTCCGGTGGTGCCGTATTTTTACGCCACCGACGCCATTGCCGACGTTCCGTCGCAGGTGAATGCAGAGGCGGTTGCCGCGCTGCGCGAGCAATATCGGCGGCAGCACTTGCTAACGCAGAACATCGACGGCCGAAACTGGCAGCAACTGATCGGCGCCGCGTATGACCGCAAGACTTATGCGTTGGAGTTCGCCACAACCGAAGCGCAGGATGATGCCCTGATCGCGCGCTTGAATTCCTCGCCGAACGGTTCTCATTTCAGCCTGCTGTTCAACAATTGCGCCGATTTCGCTCGTTCCATCGTCGATTTCTACCATCCCCACGCGGTGCGCCGCAGCCTGACTGCTGACGCCGGCATCACCACGCCGAAGCAGATCGCCAAGGCGCTGGTGCGTTATTCCAGGCACGATCGCGAGCTTGCCGTAAACGAATTCGCAGTGGAGCAGGTGACGGGAATGCCGCGCAGCCGGCCGGTGCGCGGGGTGTTGGAATCGGTGTTGAAGAGCAAGAAATATGTGATCCCGCTGGCGGTGTTTCATCCCGTAATCGCCGCGAGCCTGGCGGCGTCGTATGTGCGCGGCGGCCGGTTCAACATCGAGCGCAGCGAGCAGGGCGAATTTCAGGCCGGCAACCTGCCCATGCTGAAAGAGGCAGCGCCGGGTGCGGCTGCTCCGGCGGCCGGCGATGGCGGCCAGACATTTTCAGGCGACCACGGGAAGGATGACAGCTCGCGAGCCGATCACGGCGGCTTGAACCGGCACGGCGGCGCGCCTGAACGCTAGCGCGGACTAGACCGCGAAATTGAAAGCGGACGCGAGTCCTCGGCCTTGTCTTCGGCGCGCGGCCTGGGTGAAGAAGTGGCTTCAAGCGGCGGCGCCAGCCGAATCAGTTTCCGCTCTGAAAGGTGCGCTGCCAAAGTCCCGACTACCAGGCCTACGACGTAGCCGTACGTGCCAGTCCCAATGCAAAGCAAAGCGGTGAGCACCACCACCGCCAGCGCCGCCCGCGAAACCGCCATGTCGCGCACCAGGAGCGCGAGGTTGACGCCCTCAAACAGCAGAATCACGCCGAGCACCGGAAGCGGGAACAGGTAAATAGCGGAAGCAAACGCTCGACTGAAAAACAGTCCAAACACCAGGTAAATTGAGCCGTAAATCACCACCGAGCCGCCGGTGCGCCCGCCAAACGTGTAGTGCCCGACCATGCCGCCTGAGCCGTGGCAGGTTGGAATGCCGCTGAACAGCGGATTGATGAGGTTCATGAGCGAGTAGGTCAGCCCGATTTTGCGCACCGTGAGCGGCTTTTCCGGGAACAGGTCTTCGGCAACCTGCCGCGTCGCCAGAATTGAATTGCCAAGCGAGAGCGGAATCTGCGGCAGGGCGAGCAGCAGGAATCCGGTCCAGATGTCGGCGCGCGAGGGCAAGTGCCGCTGCGGCAAACTGAAGCCGAAGCCGTGCGCCAGGTCACTCGGATGGATCTTGAACGCGAGCGCGTACATCACGCCCAGAATAATAACGAACAGCGCCGGCGGAAAACGCCGGTTGCCGAGCAGCACAACGATAATGACGAACGACAGCGCCGCGAGGACATAGCCGGCGCGGCCTTCGCCGGGGACATAATCGCGCAGCGCCAGCAGCGCGAGCTGGATGCCGAGCCCGAGCTGAATTCCGCGAATCACCGCCTTGGGCACCGCGCGCGCCAGCCAATCGATTGCGCCCGTGATCGAGAGAAGCAGCATCACGACCCCGACCGCCAGTCCTGCTCCGAAAAGAATGTTGCCGCCGATGTGCTGCGCGATCACCAGCACTGCCATCGCTTTCAGCGGCTGCGCCGGCATGGGAATGCCGTACGTGAGCCCGGTCAGCACCTGCATGAGCCCAAACATGACGAGCGCGCTGGCCACGTCGAGGTGCGCAACCAGGATCATGCCAACGACCAGGGAAAAATCGGTGCCGATATCGCCGAAGGCGCCGGAGAACTCATTGCGGTCGAAACGCAGAGGCACATGCGAACTGTAACCAAGGCCGGCGGGAAAAGGCAAAGTCAGCGGGCGCGGCCGCTCACGATTTGTCTCGCCGATTTGCGCATGCGTCAAGCACTTGTAAGCGCGACCAGCGCGGCAGGTTTGCGGGGAACAGTGGGATTGCGTCAGCGCCGCGCAGGCTCAATCAGTTCCAGTTCTTCGCTCGCTTCTGCAGTATCGCGCTTGCCGGCAGGCCAGATGCGAAATGTCCCCTGGAGGCCGCCGAGCTGCCATGTGCCCGCGATGCCGTTGCCGCTGCGGCCGCCGTGGTAGCGAACATCGTGGGCGGCGATGTAGGTCTTGGTCCAACGGCAGGCGCCCGACTCCTGATCGTAGCTGCCATTGATCAGGAAGCTGCCAACGTCATCCACGCCGTCGCCGGCGACGATGCCGTGCGCGAACAGCAGGTCGAGTTCCATGGCGTGCCGGTCGGCCGCGCCATAGCTGTAGAAGCCGCGCCACGCGCCTGAGGGATAGGTTTCACCGGCCATCGTGCAGGTTAGGATGCCGCAGCAACGCGCAACTGGTGCTCTTGGCCGCGGTTGCTCCAGCTTTCACTAGCGTAGGCCTTCGGCCGCACTGAATGCGAGTCGCCGCAAGGTCCCGGTGCATTCCCCGCGCGCCCTGCGTAGCGTACCTCTTAAATCTCATTCCGTCCGCGCCCAAGCTCATTCTCCCGCAGCCGGTCCGGCATTGCCGCCGACGACCAACGAATTGAACAGCAGCGGAAACGTATTCTCGCTCTGCCCGCGAAACTGGCAGCGGAAGCCAATCAGCACCACGCGGCCTTTGCCGAGCGGCACGGAAGCCGCGGCCACGCGGTTTTCAAGATGCTGCGGGCCAAGCAGCCAGCCGCTCAGCAGCGGATTGCCGCGCGGATACTTGGCCAGAACGCGAATGCCGTTGTGCTCGCCGAGGTCGTTGGTGGTATCGCGCTCGCGCTGCTCCGAGTAGCGCAGCGCCTGCCGAGGCGGGGTCGGGTCCCAAAGCTGAAATGCGGCTGAGTTCACAAAGAACGCCACCGACTCGCCCTGCATGCCGCGCGTCTCCGGCAGGTTGGGATCAACTTCAATGCGAAGCAGCGAGCCCGGGCCGTAGAACTGCGTGGGCGCAACGCCGGCAAGCACGTTGCGCACCGGCAGGCCAAACTGATTGATGGCGAAATCACTGGCGCTGCCCACTGCGACAAGCTGGCCGCCCGCTTCAACAAACTTCTGCAGCGCCATGGTGCCTTCAAGGCCGAGCCCGCCGATGTATTCCGGGCGCTGAATCGCCGCGAGCGACGCGCCGCCGAATCCTTCTTCACCGCCGCGGCCGCCGCCGTTCTGCCATCCGTGCATGATGGCCTGCGTGCTCTGGTCGGGAACGACGATGACATCGAATTTCTCGTTCAGGGCGCCGCCGCGAACATCGGCATCGTGCAGCGCAGTGTAGGGAATGTGGTAGCGGTCCAGCAGCCATTCCGTCCAGCCGGCATCCATGTTCGCGACCCAAGATACGTACAGGCCGATGCGGCCAAGCTTGCCCTGCTGAGGCGTGAAGGCATGCTGCGGCTCCAGCGCATCGTAAGGTTTGGTCGCAATCTCGCCGGGCTGGTCAACGCGCACGACATCAACGCCCATCTGCATCGGCAACGTCCAGCCGGTCATGTCGTAAGGGCGCTTGGGCGGGCCGCCCGCTGAAACGCGCAGGTCGGGATAATGCTGCGGCTCGAGCAAATCAATGATGAACGGCCGGAACGGCTGAGCGGCGCGCAGCACAATCGTTCCGGCGGGGTACTGCTTGCCGGCTGCGCTGATGGTTCCAGTCGCCTGCTCGATTTTCACGCCGCCGGTTTGCAGAGAAAACAGCATGTCCGCCGCGGCGGTCGGGTTGTGCTGACCGGGAGGGATGAGATATGCGAACGGGCCGCCCTTCTGGCCTTGCTCAACCTGGTCGTGGCTCATCTTCCAGAAATCGAGCAGCCAATCGTCTTTGCGGCGCGACGCGAGGTCAAGAATTGCCATGTCGCCGGTGACCATGTAATCCACGGAATCGCGCAGCCGCCACCAGCCGCCCTTCCACGGGTCCGGATAAAACGTGCTCGGCTCAACCGCCGAGACGCCGTTGGGAAATGATTTCGGCAGCGACTCGGGCGAGGCATAACCGGGCGAGGCGTAGCCCGAAAGGAAGCCCGCGGTCTCAGTGAGGATGCCGACCATGTTGTGGTAGTAGGGCGCAGTGCGCATGCCGCCATTCCACCAGGTGTCAAACCCCATGTAGGAAACCACGCCCGATTTGTGTTCGCTCTCAAAGCGCTGCGCCATGGCTGAGCCCACCAGGTTTACGCCGCGAATCACTTCGGGAGGAATGTTGGGATTGGTGGGATCGTCGTACGGCGGCACGATGATGCGTGCCGGGTAAGGCGCCGTCTGGTGTTGGTTATAAACAATCTGCGGCAGCCATTCGTAATACAGCAGCCTGGCCACGTTGCGGCTTTCAGCCTGGTTGAAGCTGTACCAGTCGCGATTATTGTCGTGGCCGACGTAACGGTTCCACAGCTCGATGTTTGGGGCGGTTTCGTAGGGCGTGTTGTAGTTCTTCTGATACCAGTGCGCCACGATATCGAGGCCGTCAGGGTTGATGACTGGGCACAGCACCAGGATTACGTCGCGGCGAATGCGCTGCATCTCAGGCGTTTCTTCGGTGGCGACGCGGTAGCCAATCAGCGGAGATTGCTGCGCGCCCGCGACCTCGGTGGCGTGCAGGCCGCCATCAATCCAGATAATCGGCTTGCCTTCATTTGCCAGGCGGCGCGCGGTGGATTCATCGATGATGCCGGAGGCAAGCTGGTGGACGATGTCTTTGTAGTGATCGAGCTGGCGCATGTTGTCTTCGCTCGTGATCACCGCCACGAACATCTCTTTGCCGTAGCCCGTCTTGCCGATCGATTCGAGCTTGACGCGCTGCGGCATGGCCGCCGCGAGCTTATGAAAAAACTCGGTGATCTGGGCGTAATCGGCCAGGTGGTAATCGGCGCCGGGCTCGAAACCAAACACCGAAGCCGGCGTGGGCGCGGCGCCTTTGGGCGCAGCTTTGGATGCGGATTGCGCTTGCGCAAAGCCGCAGGTTGCAATCAGCAGGCAGAGGAGCAGAGAGCGGCGAGCGAGGATCATTGCGGTCTCCGGCGAATAAATGCGAGCGGCGGATTCTAACAAATGCAAACCGCAAAGGACACAGAGGAGTGCCTCGTTTGGGCAGGTTGAGCTTCGCCGCCCTGCGGTTCCATCCGTTTGCGAATTGCGTCGTAGAGGCTGGCGCCGCGCTGGTCCTCAAGCAGCAAGGCCGAGCGCAGAATCTCGCGCGCCTCCTGCTCCACTGACCGGCCATTGTGGGCGGCGCGAATCCTGAGCTTGGCTTTGCTCTTCTCGTCAAGCCGGCGAATAGTCGGCGTAGCCATGACAGCAATGCTGGCACTGCTGTCATTCTCCGTCAGCGGCAGCGTGATCTCGGATTACTTCCAGCTAATCTGACGTTCGCGGCTGTGCGGAATGCTGGGCTACGTCGCCGAAGTAGTACAGCGCGTTGAACAGCAGCTTGAACGTGCCGTAGCTCTGGCCCCGATACTGCGGCCGGAAGCCGAACATCACGACATGGCCCGCGCCCAGCGGAGCATCCACCAGCGCGCTGTGGCCCTGCAGAAGCTGGTCGCCCAGCAGCCAGCCTGACATCAGCGGATTGCCCGCCGGGTACGTAGCCACATTCACCACGTCGCTGCTGCTGGCCTCAAAGCTGGGGGCGAATGCGGGGCTGTGCTCGAACCAGATGGCGGCGTCTTTCTCCATGCCCCAGGCCAGCGGGTGCGCAGTATCCACATTCACGCGCAGGATGGAGCCGGGGCCGTAAAAATCCTTGTTGGAGACTCCCTGCAGCACGTTGCGCGCGCCCACCCCAAGCCTCTCAATGGCAAAGTTCGAAGCGCCGTTCAGCGTAATGAGCGTTCCGCCTTCCGTGACAAACAGCTTCAGCGCCTCAACCCCCGAGATGCCGATTCCGCCGGTGAATTCCTCAGGAATGCGGCCGGCGCCGTTGCTGTCGCCGACGGCGCGCTGCGTCGCAGGCTCATTGCCGCGGCCCGCACCGCCTTCGCCCACGCCTTCCCGCGCTGCGTTTCGCAGGCCATTTACAATCCCGCTGGTGTTCTGATCAGGAATGATGATGACATCGAAGCGCGAATTCAGGTTTCCGGCGCGAACGTCTTTATCGTGAATCTGGGTGTACGGAAATTCAAATTGATCGAGCAGCCAGCGCGTCCAGCCCTCATCCATGCTGGGCTGGTAGCTGGCGTAGATGCCGATGCGTGGCGCCTTGACGGCGACGGCATTGCGCGGCGGCGCGGGGGCTCCTGCCTGCACGCACATGCCGGGAACGGCAGCCGCCTTGCCCTGGAATGTGACCACAAAAGTGCCGGCCGGGTAATCGTCATGTTCGCCGCGGAAATCGCCGGCCAGACGCACGACGCTTGCGCCCGCCTTCATGGCACGATTGATTGCGGCAAAGCTGGCATTTGAGTTTGGCGTCACCCACGCGCGCACCACTTGCGAGCGGTTGTCGTTAAAGCAATCTCCGGCAGACGCTCTGCCTTCATTGGCCTTGTTCAAGTCGGCCTCGAACGGCTGCGCAATCTCGTAGGTCTTCACGCCCATCAGCAGCGGCAAGGTTTGTGCGGTCACGTCATAAGGACGCTTGGGAGGCCCGCCGGGATATTCGCGCAGGTCCGGATACTTCTGCCGCTCCAGCAGCGTCTTGGCATAGCTGCCGTAAGGCTGGCTCAGCAGGATGACCCAGGTATCAGCCGGAAACTTGATACCGTCGGCGACGAACGGACTCTTCGCCCAATTGATTTCCACTTGGCCGAAGCGAAGCGTATCCAGCATCTTGGCTGCGGCGCTGGGATCGTGCTGATCTGTCGGCACTACGAACGCATACGGCCCGTCTTTGCGATTCACGGCGCGCAAGCCGATCTGGTAAAAGTTGCGCACGTACTGTTCGCGGTTCTGCGCCACATTGTGCAGGCAGGCTTCGTAGGCGATGAGCTGGTAATCCACGATGTCGCGCAGGCGCCACTCGCCGCCGCGCCACGGATCGGGAAAATTCCAACTGGCGCGCTGCGCGTTATAGCCGAGCGCGTTCTGGTCAAGATCGCTGAA
>JAJPJZ010000219.1 GCA_021323935.1 Terriglobia bacterium
ACTGCGGCGTCCACGCCCGGTTCAAGTAGGCCATAATGGTGCAAGCCCCCGTGCTTGCGGACAAACTCTCACCTCGCGCCCGATTTCGCCTCAGCCTTTCGTTGGCCCTGGCCGCCGACGTACTCCAGCTCGTCGTCCTCCCGGCCTTCGTCGAGGGGGCGATGTCTCCAGCTGACGATGTGCTCGACGTTGTCGTCGCCGCTGTGTTGGTGGGCCTGCTTGGCTGGCATTGGGAATTCTTGCCGGCGTTCGCCGCCGAACTCATTCCCGGCGTTGATCTGGTGCCGTTTTGGACATTGGCGGTCGCGAATGTCTATCGCAAGTGGAAGCGGGTGGAGGGCCACGCGGAGGAGTCGGACACGCGACCGGCGCTGCTGGGGCCACCGTAGCGCAGTTCTGCGCCCGCACCGCGCATGCACTGCGCACGCACAGCGCACGCCAAACCGTAGGTCGCCCGGCGCTGCTCGGGCCAACATCGCTCGTGTGCCGCAACCAGTCGGGCTTAAGCGCTTACGGACGCGCCAACTTGCTTGCGCGGGTCGACTTGTAGGCTGGCCGGGATGAGCAGCTGCTTGTAATGCTCTCCAATTCCGTCCCTGGCCACCACTTCTTTTAAGCTCTGGCCGTGTATTTGCCTAAGCGGTTTCCGCGATGCTCACCCAGCACCCAGGGTCCAAGCATGTCATCACTCAGGGTGATCGATATAGATCAGGTACTTTTGACGGACGCGCATGAACTGTTGCAAATCCGGCTGGTAGTCGGCGGCGATGCAACGCGGATCCTTGCCCGACTTAAGCTCCGCCAGGGTCGATTCATTTCCCAGCAGATCGATCAATCGATCCAACTGCCAATCGCTGGCGTAGAGCTTCAGCAGCGCGGCGCCAAGTTCCAGTCCAAGTTCAGGCGCGTCGAGAACCGAGCGGTCAGTCACGATCATCTGCACCCCACCCAGGCGCTGTCCGCCTAGCTTGGCATCTTTTGCAGGTGTGAACCAGGTCGGCACGAAGCGGACGCCCGGGATTTCGCGTGCATTCAGGTACTCGGCGAATTCGCGTGGCTTGATCCACGGCGCTCCGAACAGCTCGAACGGGGTGTCGGTACCGCGCCCGACCGATACATTCGTGTATTCCAGGATTCCGACACCGGTATAGAGCGCGGCCGCATTCATGCTCCGCATATTCGGCGACAGGTTGATCCAAATCAGGTTAGTGGAATCGAACCAGTCGCTGCGCGCCCATCCTTTTGCAGGGACCACCGTGAGCCTGGCGTTGATGTGGCGTTCGCTGTTAAACATCTTCGCCAGCTCACCAATGGTCATGCCATGCCGAATCGGTTCGGTCGTGTAATTGACGAAGCTGAGGTGCTTGTCATCCGAAACAGGCCCTTGCACATACATGCCGGTCAGCGGGTTTGGGCGGTCCAGCACAACAACCTCGGTGCCGGTGATAGCTGCCGATTCAAGTGCGTAACCCGCGGTTGATTCATACGTGTAGTAACGCGAGCCGATGTCCTGAATGTCGATCACCAGGAGATCGAGCTTGCGGAGCACGCTTTCCGGCGGGTGCCGGCTCGCGGTGGTGTTGCCGTAGATGCTGTAAATGTGGACGCCGGTGGCGCGATCGACAGAATCGCCCACGGAATTGACGTCGAGTTCTCCGGTCACGCCATGTTCGGGGCTGAATATGGCAACGAGGTTGACGCCGGGGGCTTTGGCAAGAATATCGATTGTCCTGCGGCCCTCCACATCGAAACCGGTTTGGTTGGTGATTACGCCGACTGCGCGTGGCGAAGACGGATTCGCGCCTACGATCTCGCGGAAACCATCCTGCTCGAGCACGTCGATCCCGTTCAGCACGATTGCATTGTGCGGGGCTGGCCCATGCGCGGCAATTTGCGGCCGACAGGAGCAGTCGAAGGCTGCGCTTTTCGATGCAGCGGGCTGCGATCCGGCAGAGACCAGCGCAGCAATGAAAGTTATGAGAAGAACGATTCTGGCGCTCACGCGGCAATTGTATTCGCAGTTATGAACTGTGCTGTTGTTGGGATGATTGTGGGCGCCGCGCCTACGGTTCAGGCGCGCTGGCGCTGGCCGTGCGACGTTCAGTGTTCTTCCCGGCCTTTGCCACCTGCCCGCCGCGCGCGTCGCCGAGCCTTACTGACATCCCAATCATCGGCCCCCAGACGTTAATGCCGTAGTTCGGATATTTCGGCTCGGACATGTACATGTTCGAAATGTGCATGTAGGCGGCACCGGCAGAAAACGAATAGCGTGGGTTCAGGTTGTAGCGGGCTCCGGCGTGAAGCATCACGGTGAAGGTCAGGTCCTGTCCCTGGGCATATTGCACGCCATACGGCTCTTTGGCGTTGATGTCGCCGACGCCGACCCGCCCATCAAAATAGGGAACCACGCGCCAGTTCCGCTGCACAAAATTGCGACGTATGCCCAGGATGTAAGCCCAGTAGCGGGTTTCAGGCCCGCGCGGAATCATGGTGAAGCTGGCGCTCGAACTTCCTTCCCAGTTGCCGCGCAAAACCCAAGGGCCCCTGATGTTGCTCATCTGCCAGCGCAGCGACGCAATAAACGGAACCAGGGTGTAATGCAGCGAAACCACGCGGTCAGGGATGCCCAGCATGCGGTCAAACACAAACGGAATGTTGTTCGGCAGCCACGCGCCTTCGAGGGAAACCTCGAGCCTGTTCTTGTAATAAATGTCGCGGTTGAAATCGGCGCGCTTTGCCGCGGTGGCGGTGGCGGCGCGTTCGCTATGGAGGTCTTTTTCGTCCGCTGCCGCACGGACAGGCAGGGGGAGAGATGCGGCGACGGTCCAAAGAACAATCAGCCTTGTAACGAGCATCTTTCGCTGCACCGTGATGTCCGTAATGCGCGATCTCATCCGACCGCGAGAGCACACAACCCAAAATAGATGCGCCTGGCCAGGCAAACAGATGTGAGCTGCTGCTTTCGCCATCCCTTCGATTTTGGGTTGTGTTCCTTCCTCGATTGTTGCGGGCCAACGCGACAGGTCGAATTGCGTGGCCGGCGTTATGGCCGGTTTGGGTCAATCGTGCAGGAGCGGTCAATAGTGACCAGTATTGCGTTTGTGAGTAGGCGATAGTGGAAGTCGAGCCTCCGCAGGCTGTGTGAGCGCGGAGCGCACTGGGCAAAGCCGAAATCAGCGTTGCCCGAGTATTCAGGCCCGCACTCCGCGCCGTGCACTCCGCACGGTTGCTATCCCCTCCAAGAGAGAAGGTCGTAAATGAAGTTGTTCGCAAAAAGTTTCGCAGTAGCAATCGTGTTCGCCACCTGCCTTATGCTTGTCCCCCGCGCATCAGCCGATGACTGGAACCACAAAACCGTCGTCACGTTCAACGCGCCCGTTGAAGTTCCCGGCGTCGGCGCGCAGGTGCTGCCGGCCGGCACTTACGTGTTCCAGTTAGTGGAATCGCCCTCGAATCGCCACATCGTGCGCATCACCAACCAGCGGGGCAACCACGTTTACACCACGATTTTGGCAGTGCCGAACTACCGGCTGCGCACCACCGATAAGACCGTCATGACCTTCAAAGAGCGCGCGGAAGGCCAGCCGGAAGCCATTCATGCATGGTTCTATCCCGGCCACGAGTGGGGCGAGGAGTTCGTTTATCCGAAATCGAAGGCCATCGAAATCGCCAAAGTAGCCAACGAGCCGGTGCTTTACACCACCACCGAAGTTGCGAAGGTTGAAGACCTGACGACCGCGACGATCGAAGCTGTAAAGCCGAGCGGGGACGTAGTCGCGATGAACGAAGTGGTTGAGACTCCGCCCGCGGCCCCGGAAGAACCCAGGTCTCTGCCTGCGACCGCCAGCTACATGCCGTTGTTGGCCTGCGCTGGGCTGCTTTCGCTGGCCACGGCCGCTGCCATGAGCAAGTATTCAGCCTGATCGAACGCCGAAGTTGTAATCGTGAGGCTGTGCGTCGCCGGAAAACAAGCCCGCGCGCACAGCCCACGGTCGGTTTATTCACTCGCCGCAGAGACGAAAGAGTCAGATGCAAACCCACAACAATCGCGCCCGGTCGCGCTCTCCGAAGTTCTTCGCTTTAGCGGTTTTGTGCGTCGTGATGGTCGCCGGCGCTTCTCGAGCACAGCAGTACCAGGCTGCGAATCAGGCGCAAGGCTCTGGCCGGTTTTCAATCAACGTGAGTGTTGACGAAGTTGTGCTGCATGCCACAGTTCGCAGCCGCCATGGCACGCCCATCGCCGGTTTGACTCAGGATGATTTCCAGGTCTTTGAAGACGGCAAGCTGCAACCCGTCAGGCATTTCAGCCATGAAGATGTTCCCGTAACCGTGGGCCTGGTGATTGATAACAGCGGGAGCATGCGCCCCAAGCGCGCCGAGGTCGTAGCGGCCGCGCTTGCCTTCGCGGGCTCCAGCAACCCGCAAGACGAGATGTTCCTGGTCAACTTCAACGAGCACGTTTCCTTCGGACTTCCACCCGGGACGCCATTCACCGACCGCCCTGATCGATTGAAAACCGCCATGGGAAGCGTGAAAGCCGACGGTGAGACGGCTCTCTATGACGCAGTCGCGGCCGCTCTGGAGCACCTGAGGAAAGGCAATCGCGACAAGCGGGTGCTGATCGTCGTCAGCGACGGAGCCGACAACGCCAGCGTCCACACCAAGGCGGAGATTCTCAAGCTGGTGACGGAATCCGACGCGATTGTGTACGGGTTGGGCATTTATGAGCGCGATGATCCTGACCGCAATCCGCGCGTGCTGAGCGAACTGGCAAAGGCCAGCGGCGGCGAGGCGTTTTTCCCCGATACCGTGCAAGACGTGCAGCCGATTTGTGTGCGCATCGCGCACGAGATCCGCAACCAGTACACGCTGGCCTATGTTTCAACCAACACCAAGCACGACGGCAGCTACCGTCCAATTCAGGTGCGGGTGCGGTCGCCGAAAGGCGCTTCGGTTACGACGCGGGCGGGTTATGTCGCCCCGGGCGCTCGCGCCGGCGATGCCGCGCCGAAATCAGAAGGGCGCAACTAAATGATGCCCCTAGCTGCACTTCCGGTTCGGCAGCCTGTATTGCGCTGGATGCGTTGGCTATTTTTTGTTTTTGGCCTGGCAGCGATTGGGTGGGTCGGGTTCGCCATCGTCGACGCGAAGATTTTCCAGGTGCGCGAAGCGCAGCAATTCAGCGCAATGGAGAAGCACATTGCCGCGTCAGCACACGCGCCAGCGGCAGAATCACAATTGACGAACGCCAGCCTGGAGCTCACGGCAGGCGCGACGCTTGGGCGCATTGAGATTGCCCGCATCGGCGTCGATGCCATCGTGGTCGAAGGCACCGGTTCAAAGTGGTTGCGCCGCGCGGTCGGTCACATCAGCGGAACTGCGCTGCCCGGCAGCAAAGGCAACGTTGCCATCGCCGGCCACCGCGACACTTTTTTCAGGGCACTGCGCGATATTCACGCCGATGACGCCATTACGCTGACTACGCTGAGCGGCGTATTTCGCTACCGGGTCGATTCGGCGACTGTGGTTGATCCTGGCGACACATCAGTTCTGACCAGTGGGACACAATCCACACTGACCCTGATCACCTGCTATCCGTTTTATTTCGTGGGTCCCGCACCTGAAAGGTTTGTAGTCCGCGCCCGCCTGGAACCATAATCACCCTGAGAATCTTCAGTTGTTCAGGTGCGGAAGGCGCATGCTGCGGGCGGCGGCGCAGGCGCGTCCGCCGACACAGGATTGCAGCAGCGCCAGGTTTCCGCGAGTCATGGCGGAAATGTACTCAGCTTCGCTATCACCGGGGCGGACGCGCAGGAAGTCGGTGAGCAGCAGCAGGCCATCGTTCATATCGTGCTGGGCAGCGTCATACTGCTGCTGGCGCGCGCGCGCCACTCCAACCGCGACTCGCAGTTTGGCGATATTCAGGCGCGAATCGAAATCTTGCGAATCGATCTGCGCGAGTTTGCCGGCGAGCGCCAGGCCTTCCGAAAACTGTGCCTGCGCCTCGGCGTCGTGGCCCATCGATGAAAGAATTTCGCCCTGATACGCGTGTCCGATGAGCAAAAGGCCTTCGTAATAGAGTTGGTATTCGTTGGCGGCCAGCAGGCGCGTACCAGTTTCCATTGCCGAGGTGAGCTTGTTGGCGCCGTCGGCGGCGTGGCCCAGTCGAGCCTGGTCGAGGCCGAGCCGGCCGAGAACAACCGCAGCCTGAATTTGCGCCACCAGGTCATGCGAGTCGGCTTCAATCATCGATTGGACGATGGATAATGCCTTGCGATCATCGTCGGTGGCGCGGCGAAAGTCGCCCAAATCGTGAAACACCAGCGAGCGATGGTTGTACAGATTGCATTGCAGCCGCGGCGGCAGCCCCTGCAATCCTTTGGTCGCCGACCACAGCAGTTTGTAGGTATCGAGCGACTCGCCAAACTGCCGGTTCTTCCTGAGGTGGTAGGCAAGAAACGTATTCCAGCGCACCAGGCCGCTCGTTGCCGCGGCATCCTTCGCTCCGTTTGCCAGCGGCGTCACCAGGCGGATGGCCTCGCGGTCGTTGGCAATGGCTTCAGGAAGTTGCCGAGTGCTGCCGGCTGAACCGTTGCCGCCCATGGCCATGGCAACATCAACCAGGGCCCCGGCGCGGGCGAGGGTCGAGCGGTGATCGCCGGGCTGGCGCGCGGCGAGCAGATCGGCGACGGCGAGTTCCTGTTGAGCCGTACGAAGCGCCTCGCCTACTCTTCCGCTTCGCGTCAACGTGCCTACATAACCGGCGAGCGAAACGTATTCGTCGTTGAGGTCCTCGGCATCCCCGCCTGAAGCTGCGACCAGCGACTCGCGAATGGCCAGCGCCTTCTTATAGCTGGCCAGTGCGGCTGCGGTGTCGCCGATGCCGGGGCCGCTGAAACTGCCCTGCAACGCTGCCACGCGCTCGTAGCCGGCGGCAACTTCGTGCATCACTTCAGGATCGCCGGCTTCGTCGCTGCCGAGCTTCTCGAGAAAGCCCAGGGCGCGCTGGATGACCAGGTTGCGCGCGGCGGCTGAGCCGGGCAGGTTCTGAATCGCGTCGTTGAATTCGAAAATGTTGGACCGCGCGAGCTGGCGCATGTCGCGGAAACGCTGCTCGGCGCGCGCACGCTGCCGGCCGGCGGATCGCGCCTCATACACCGACGCGCCCAGGCCACCCAGGATCGCAAGCGTTGCCAGGATGGTTGCGGCCACTCCGGCGCGGTGCCGGCCGATGAACTTTGAGAGCCGGTAGCCCGCTGTGTCTTTGCGCGCCCTGATGGGGACGTGATCGAGATAGCGGCGAAGGTCTTCGCCGAATTGCTCCACCGACCCGTAGCGTTCTGCCGGCCCCTTGCGCAGCGCCGTCAGCAGGATGTTGTCGAGGTCGCCGCTCAGGCGCCGCCGCCGCTGGCGCGGCGAGCTTTCGGATGTGCTGCGCTCGTCGGACCCGGGCCTTTCCCGCGCCGCGGTGCTTGAGGCAGCGACGCTGGGCTTGATGGGATAGAGCTCGCAGATGGCGCGCGCCAGGCCGTGCGGCGTGCTGGTATCGCCGGGATAAGGCGAGCGGCCCGTCAACATTTGATAAAGCACCACGCCGAGGGAGTAAACGTCGGTGGCAGTGGTCAGGGCTTCGCCCCTGATCTGTTCAGGGCTGGCGTAGGCCAGGGTCATGGCGCGCCTCATGGTCATGCCGCCATCGGCTGCGGGATCGACCAGCTTGGCGATGCCGAAATCAAGCAGCTTAGGCACGCCTTCGGCGGTGACGACGATGTTGCTGGGCTTGAGGTCGCGATGAATCACCAGCCGCTGATGCGCGTAGTGCACCGCGTCGCACACTTTGCGGAAAAGCTGAAGGCGTTCCGAGAGCGACAGGCCGCGGCTTTCGCAGAACTGATCGATGGGCTCGCCCTCGGCCAGCTCCATGATGAGGTAAGGGACGCCATCATGCGTGGTGCCGCCATCGAGCAGGCGCGCGATGTTGGGATGTTCGAGCAGCGCGAGGATCTGACGCTCGTTGCGAAAGCGCTCAACCAGGCCGCCGGATTCAACGCAGGAGCGCACCAGCTTGATGGCGACTTCCTTGCTGTATTGGCCATCCGCACGGAAGGCGCGATACACCTCGCCCATTCCTCCGCGGCCGATGAGCTCTACGATTTCGTAAGGGCCAATGGGCCGCTCGCGCGGGGGAGCTGCAGCGACCGCGGCAGCGGAGAAATCAATCGCTGCGCCTTTCAGGAAGCCGGTTCCAGCCTGCTCGTGCGACGCGACCAGCGACTCCACCTCGCGACGCAAATCCTCATCGCCTTCGCAGGCACGACGCAAGAACTCGGCGCGCTCTGGGGCGCCACGCGAGATTGCCTGGTTGAAGATCTGCTTCACCTGCTGCCAGCGCTCAGGGTTCATGCCGGTGCGCTCCCCATCATGGCGCGGTAGAGCCAGGCGCGCGCAGCCGCCCACTCGCGCTTGGCGGTTGAGGGAGAGATTCCCAGCACCTCGGAAGCTTCTTCAATGCTGAGGCCGGCAAAGAAGCGCAGCTCGACCAGGCGCCCCTGTTGCGCGTCAAGCCTGGTGAGCTCACAAAGCGAGCGATCAAGTTCGGCAACGTCGAGATCAACCTGCGGCGCGAAGGCCAGCGCGCGATCGAGAGTGACGCGGCAGGCGCCGCCGCCGCGCTTGGCCGCCGCAACTCCGCGGGCGTGTTCAACCAGGATGCGGCGCATGGCCCCGGCAGCAATCCCAAAGAAATGAGCGCGGTTCTGCCAGTGCGGGGGGTCTTCACCCGCCAGGCGCAGATAGGCCTCGTGTACCAGCGCGGTGGTCTGAAGTGTGTGATTGTCGCGTTCCTGGCGAAGGTAGTGGCGCGCCAGGCGGCGCAGCTCGTCGTATACCAGCGGAACCAGTTCGTCGAGGGCCTTGCGCTCACCTTCGCGCCAGCGAAGCAGCAGCAGCGTAATTGGGCTGGGCGAGTGGCCGCTCATTTGGGCCCCAGAAATTGCGGGGAAAGGCACCGGGTGGAGAGGTTGCAGCATATCGCGCGCCGCAAGGGCTGTCAAAACATTAAAAAATCGGCACTTAAAGCGCCGGCAGGATTGTGTGAGCCAGTTTTCCCCCGCTTTGCGCATGTGTAGGTAGAAGCCGAACCAAGGGACACTCAGCCGGTACTTACAGACTGAACTTCACCGCCGGTTGACCCGAGGGTTTATTCGGCCCAATTCGCCCCCAAGGTAGAGAGGCCGCCCCCAGGGAACCTCGCTTCGTCAACGTGCCACGTCCAGGGAACTTAGCATGAACTTCAGGAGAGATTCTTGTGAAACCGAATTTAAAGTCGCTCGCCTCCACCTTTGTCATAACGCTGGCTGTATTGTTGTGCTCGACCGCCGGGCTGTTGCCTGCGGCCGCCGCGCAAACCGCGTATGTGACCAATCTTTTTGGCAACACCGTCTCCGTGATTAACACCGCGACTAACGCGGTGGCCGGCAATATCGCGGTGGGAACGAACCCGGAAGCCATCGCGTTTACCGCCGACGGCAAACACGCGTACGTAGCCA
>JAJPJZ010000008.1 GCA_021323935.1 Terriglobia bacterium
ATCCGTGCGTGCTGTGCACCTCGGTGAACGACGAGATCGTTCACGGTATACCGTCGGAGAAACGCACGCTGAAGCCCGGCGACATTGTTTCGATTGATTGCGGCGTGGTGCTCGATGGCTACTATGCCGACGCCGCCGTCACGGTGCCGGTCGGCAATCACGTGAAGCCGGAAGTGGCGCGGCTGCTTGAGGTGACGAAGAAATCGCTGGAGCGCGCCATCCAGACCGCCCGCATCGGCAACACCCTGGGCGACGTAGGCGCGGCGGTGCAGGAGTTGGTGGAAGCCAACGGCTTCAGCGTGGTGCGCGAGTTTGTGGGCCACGGAATCGGGACGCGGCTGCATGAAGATCCGCAGGTCCCGAATTACGGCACGCGCGGCCACGGCACGCGCTTGCGCGAAGGCATGGTGCTGGCCATTGAGCCCATGGTGAATGCCGGCAAGCCCGGCACGCGCGTGTTGCAGGACAAGTGGACCGCGGTGACCGAAGACGGCAGCTTCAGCGCGCACTTTGAGCATTGCGTGGCCATTACAGCCGACGGACCGATGGTGCTGACGGCATAATCCGCCGGAGAGCACCCTAAAGCGCCGGCGCAAGCAAAAAAGAAGCGGGTGAATGAGCAAAGAAGACGCGATTGAAGTCATGGCCACGGTAGTCGAACCGTTGCCCAATGCCATGTTTCGAGTGGAACTGGAGAGCAACAAGCACCAGGTGCTGGCGCATGTTTCCGGCAAGATGCGCAAGAACTTTATCCGCATCCTGCCCGGCGATCGCGTGGCGGTTGAGCTTTCGCCCTACGACCTGACCCGCGGACGCATTGTGTACCGGTACAAATAGCCGTCACGCTGCGACGTTTCCACCGCGGGCGCGGCCGAAAGAGCAAAGCGGCAAACCCGGAATTGATATTGAGAGAGTCATGAAAGTTCGAGCATCGGTAAAGAAAATTTGCGACAAGTGCAAGGTCATCCACCGCAAAGGCGTGGTGCGGGTGATCTGCGAGAACCCGAAACACAAGCAGAGGCAAGGGTAGCTCCGGCGCGGCAAGGCCAGTCAGGCCGGCCAGCCGCGATTCAACCGGCCTGAGGATGTTGGCTCGAGCCTGGGCTCGAGCGGTTTGAGGGAAACGTACTATGGCTCGTATTGCAGGAGTTGATCTTCCGCGCAACAAGCACATTCGCATTGCGCTGACGTACATTTTTGGCATCGGGCATCCGCGCGCGGCGCGCATCCTGGCGGCCTCGAACGTCGACCCCGAAAAGGTGGTCTCCGATCTCGGCGAAGATGAAGTCAACCGCATTCGCCAGACCATCGAGAATGAAGGCAGCGTCGAGGGTGACCTGCGCAAGGACATCTCGATGCACATCAAGCGGCTCATCGAAATCGGCTCGTATCGCGGCTATCGCCATCGCCGCAACCTGCCGGTGCGCGGCCAGCGCACGCACACCAACGCGCGCACCCGCAAGGGCCCGCGCAAGGGTACGGTGGCCAACAAGAAGAAGGCCAGCGCCAAGACATAAACGGGAGCATTCCCGAACTAAAAGAGCTGGAGCCGAGGGCTGCCAGCGTTGAGTTGAGGAACAATGGCAAAGCAAACCGGCGGGCCAGCGGCCACGCCAACCAAAGCAGGCAAGAAGAAGACGTTCAAGAAGCGTGAGCGCAAGAATGTGCCGGTCGGGATTGTGCACATCCAGGCGTCGTTCAACAACACCCTGGTGACCATCACGGACACCAACGGCAATGTGCTCTCGTGGAAGAGTTCAGGGTCGCTCGGGTTCCGCGGCTCGCGCAAAGGCACGCCGTTCGCGGCGCAGCAGGCGGCGATGAACGCGGCCAACATGGCGCGCGACCACGGAGTGCGCACGGTTGAAGTGCGGGTATCGGGCCCGGGCTCAGGCCGCGAATCAGCCATTCGCGCGCTCTCGGCGGCGGGCATCGACGTGCGCTCCATCCGCGACGTCACGCCGATTCCGCACAATGGCTGCCGTCCACCAAAGCGCAGGCGCGTCTAAGAAATGCGCAGGCGCGTGTAGGTGGGAGCACCGGCCTTTAGGCCGGTGAATGAAAGCGCAAAATAAAAGAGGCTTTAGCCCTGGTGGGCACGCAAACCGAATCCGTTGTCGAAACGCAAGTCGCGCCGATTAATTCTATCGTCGCCATGGTGCACGTTGCCGACATTGAGCGATCGGCCGAGTTTTACAAGCTGTTGGGTTTCGAAATCGGCAATTACGTTCCGCGCGATTGTCCTCCGCCGATGCATTGGGCGTGGCTGTATCAGCCGAATGCGCCAAGCTGGAAGACGGGCGCAAATTTAATGTTGGTGCGGGATTCGCGGCCAATCCCGCTGGTTAGCGAAGAGCCGCACGTTTTGTTTTATCTGTACGCGCATGATCTGGTGGGCTTGCGCGACGATTTGTTGAGCAAGGGAATCGCGGCCGGCCCGATCTGTCATCCGGAGTATCTGCCGGCCGGCGAATTCAAGGTGCACGATCCCGACGGCTACATGCTGATGATCGCGCAGTCGGGCAAAGACACGCCGAAAGGCCAGTAGAGGGATCAATGAGCACGACCGGTGTGGCAACGCAGGTGGGATTCAAAGCGGTCGTTGCCTTGATCC
>JAJPJZ010000291.1 GCA_021323935.1 Terriglobia bacterium
CAGGCGCGCTCAGGCCTGGGCATTCTGGGTAACCTTGACGGCCGGCAGGTCGCAGTCGGAAACGCCGCGCTCATGGCTACCCTGGGAATTGAATTGCCGGCTGCAACCGGCACGCCCGCCGCGCAAACCCTGGTCTATGTTTCGAGCGCTGGCCGTGCGCTTGGATCCCTCGCCATTGCTGACACAGTAAAGCCAACTTCTCTGATCGCAATTCGCGAGCTACGTGCCCACGGCCTTCACATCATGATGGTCACGGGCGATAACGCAGCGACCGCCGCCGCAGTTGCCGCGGCTGTCGGCATCGCCGAGTTCACTGCTGAAGTTCTGCCCGGCGGCAAAGCGGAAGTGGTCCGCAAGCTTCGCGCGCAAGGTCATCGAGTCGCATTCGCGGGCGATGGCATCAACGATGCGCCTGCCCTCGCTGCCGCCGATGTTGGCATCGCCATGGGCACCGGCACCGACGTGGCAATTCAGTCCGGCGGAATCACTCTGCTTTCCGGCGACCTGATGGGAATGGTTCGCGCCTGGCGGCTGAGCCGGGCGACCCTGCGCAACATTCGCCAGAACCTGTTCTGGGCATTTTTCTATAACGCGGTCGGAGTGCCGCTCGCGGCCGGCGCACTGTATCCGTGGTTTGGAAGCGCCGCCCTGCTGAGCCCCATCGTGGCGGCTGCCGCGATGAGCTTTTCTTCCGTCACCGTGATCGGCAATTCGCTGCGCCTTCGGAGGACTGCACTGGCAGCTTGATCGCTATCGCGCGGCCCGCGAAGGCGCAGGCGCCTGGGCCTGCAATCGCACCAGCGATTCCAGAATTTCGGGCTTGGTCCAATCGACCGCTCCAATAAATTTTCGCCGCACAATCCCGCCGCGGTCCACGACGTAGGTTTCCGGAAACACGTAAGTCCCGAATTGCGGCGCCACGGCGCGGCGCGTGTCACGCACCACCAGCATCGAAGACTCCAGGTTATTTTCAGAAACAAAGCGCCGATAATCCTGCTCGCTCTCGTCTTCGCTGATGGCCACCAGCACGATGCCTTTGCTCTGCAGTTGCCGCCCGAGCGCAATCAATGACGGCGTCTCTTCTACGCAGGGTGGGCACCAGCTCGCCCAGAAGTTCAGCACCACCACCTGCCCGCGAAACTGCGCCAAAGAGAGCGTGTGCTCGCCGTCACTAACCGTGAAATCGGGTGCGGGCGCGCCCAGCCTGGCGGGCCGCATGCGCCAACCGCGATCGCAGCCGGCGGAAAAGACGGCCAGGATAGCGGCAATTGCGGCCACGATTCGCATGCGTCCTATAATATCGGAACCGGCCCAAAACACAGCATCAGCGCGCCCTTCCGCTGATCGGAACCATTGCGCATGAACCCGCCGCAAATCAACGCCGCCCCGCCGAGCCCACGGGTTTCGGTGCTGGTTCCTGCGCGCAATGAAGAGCAGAACCTCGCCGCATGCCTGGCGTCTTTGGCATCCCAGGCCGCCGTGGACTATGAGCTGATCGTGATTGATGACAATTCCAGCGACCGCACTGCTGAGATCGCGCGCAGCTTCAGCCGCGTGCACTTGATTTCCGCAGGCCCGCTGCCTGCGGCATGGTGCGGCAAGCAGCATGCCCTCAACTGCGGCGTGCAGCATGCCCGCGGCGAATGGCTGCTGTTCACCGACGCCGATACCGTCCACGCCGCCGGCTCGCTCGCCCGCGCCATCGCCGAGGCGCAGCAGTTCGGCGCCGCGCTGCTGTCCTATTCGCCGCGCCAGGTGGTGCGCACCGCGTGGGAGCGCGCCGTCATGCCGGTCGTTTTTGCGGAACTGGCGCGCGCTTACCGGCCGGTTGAAGTTTCTGACCCGGCATCTCCGGCCGCCGCGGCCAACGGTCAGTATCTGCTGATGCGGCGTGATGCGTATGAGGCGATCGGCGGCCACGCCGCGGTTCGTGCCAGCTTGCTCGAAGATGTTGCCCTGGCGCGCTTAGCCAAGCAGCGCGGCCTCGTCATTCGCTTTCGCTACGCCGGCGATGCCGTCAGCACGCGCATGTATCGCAGCTTTGCGGCCCTCCGTGAAGGCTGGACCAAGAACCTGGCGCTGTTGTTTCCGCGCGCCCGCCGCCTCGCCGCCCTCCGCATGGCTGAATTCGCGCTGATCACCGGCAGCGCGGCGGCTGCTGTCGCCGCGTTCGGCTCGGCCCATGCCGGCGCAGGCGCAATTTGCGTTGCGATTTCAGTAAGCCTGTATGCAATCTTTTTGCGCCGCATTGTGCGCGCGCACTTTGGCTGGCTTTCAAATTTGCTGGCGATCTTCGGCCTGCCGATTTTTGCGCTACTTTTGCGCCGTTCGGCAATCTATTACGCTTCAGGCAAGGCAATTAGCTGGCGCGGGCGGCAGTATCGCAGCGATTCAGGCGTGCCGCCGCAGCGCTCAGCCGCCGCGCCCGCCGCCAATTAACAGGGAACAATGGTCTATCTGACTCGCAAGGCAGAGTTTTCGGCGTCGCACTTTTATCACAACCCGGAGTTCACGCCGGAAGAGAACCGGCGCCTGTTCGGCAAGTGCAATAACCCCAATGGTCACGGCCACAACTACACGCTTGAAGTCACGGTGAAGGGCGAGGTCGATCCGCGTTCCGGCTTCGTGGTTGACCTGAAGCAGCTCAAGCAGGTCCTGGAGCGCGAAGTGCTCAGCCTGCTCGATCACCGCTTTCTCAACAAAGAAGTTCCCGAATTTGCCACCGCCATTCCCACGACGGAAAACTTGGCAATCAGCATCTGGCAAAAGCTGCAGCCTAAGCTTGAAGTCGCGCGCCTGCACCGCGTGCGGCTCTATGAAACTCCGGATCTGTTCGTCGATTTCTACGGTGAGCCATGAAGGCATACCTGACCCGGCGCTATTTATTTTCGGCTTCGCATCGCCTGCACAGCCCCGAATTCAGCGACTCTGAAAATCGCGCGGTGTACGGCAAGTGCAACAATCCGCATGGCCACGGGCACAACTACACGCTTGAAGTCACGGTCGCCGGCCAGGTGGATGCGAAGACCGGAATGATTTGCGACCTGGTGCAACTCGATACGTTCGTTCACCAGGAAGTGCTCGAGCGCTTCGGCCACGAGCACCTGAACGCGCTGCCGCCCTTCGCTGACGCGGTTCCGACCACGGAAAATTTAAGCGTGGAGCTGTTTCGCATCTTGAGCCGCTTTCCCCAGGCCACGCTCGAAAAAATCAGGTTGGAAGAAACTATGCTGAATTCGTTCGAATATGCCGGCGGGGCGGAGCTGAAGATCTGATGCCCACGAAAGCAGAAAGCAAACCCGGCGTTGCTCTCGCCGACGCAAGCCTCAGCGAATTGTTTCGCGAAGTGCTGGCGCGTATCGGTGAAGACCCCGAGCGCGATGGCCTCCTGCGGACGCCGGACCGCGTCGCCGCCTCCATGCAGTTCTTGACGCGCGGCTATTCCCAGGATGCCGAGCAGATCCTGCGCAAGGCGCTGTTTGAAGTTTCCTATGACCAGATGGTCATTGTGAAAGATATCGAGATGTTCAGCCTGTGCGAGCATCACCTGCTGCCGTTTTTCGGCAAAGTGCACGTTGCCTACGTGCCCAGCGGCAAGGTGATCGGCTTAAGCAAGGTGCCGCGCCTGGTCGATGTGTTTTCGCGCCGCCTGCAGGTGCAGGAGCGCATGACCACCGAGATTGCCGAAGCCATCCAGCGCATCATTCAGCCGCAGGGAGTGGGGGTCGTGATTGAAGCTCGCCACCTGTGCATGATGATGCGCGGGGTTGAAAAGCAGCATTCTGCCGCAGTCACCTCAGCCATGCTGGGCGTCTTCCGTGATTGCGCGCAAACCCGCGAGGAATTCCTCTCCCTGATTCGAGGCAAGCAGAATGGTGGCTGAAACCAGGCCATTGGCCCAGCCTTTCCTGGGCAAGGTTGCGGTCGTCACCGGCGCCAGCCGCGGCATCGGGCAAGCCATTGCCTCGGCCCTGGCACGCCTGGGCTGCACCACCGTCATTACCAGCCGCAGCCTCGCCGCCGCGCGTCCGGTGGCGGAAGGCTTGCGCGAAGCCGGGCTGCACGCCAAGTCAGCCGAACTCGATGTCACCAGCGAAGCCTCTGTGCGCGAGCTGTTTCACACCATCAAGAAGCTGGGCCGGCTCGATATCCTGATCAACAATGCCGGCGTTGCGCATAAGCTCGCTCCCGTGCAGGAACTCGATCCCAAAGTCTGGCGCGACATCCTCGACACCAACTTCACCGGGTTGTTCCTGTGCACGCATTACGCGCTGCCGCTTATGTCCGCAGGCGGCGCCATCGTCAACAACCTCTCCGTCGCCTCCTACGGCACATTCCCCGGCCACTCCGGCTATAACACCTCCAAGTGGGGAGCGCTCGGCTTCACCAACACCTTGCGCGAAGAGCTGCGCCCGCGGCGTATTCGCGTCATCGCTCTGGTGCCCGGCCCTACCGACACCGACATCTGGGAGCAGTTCATGCCTGAGGCTGCTCACAGCAGCAAAATGATGTCGCCCGAAAGCGTCGCCCAGGCCGTCGTCGATTGTCTGGCGCTGCCTGAAAATGCGGTGGTGGAAGAATTACGAATGCGCCCCATCACCGGAACAATCTGAAGTTGAAGCTCCCCGCGCGGCGAACCCGCATAACTTCTGTCGCGTCGCGTGCGCCCCTCGCCTCAGCTCCAACTGTAATAGCGATACCGGCGCGGCCGGGAAGGGAACAGCTTGATCAGGATTATGCCGGCGACGAATCCGCCCACGTGCGCCCAGAACGCGATCCCGCCGGTGGTTTGCGCCGTGGCCGCAACCGCGCTGGCTGCGCCGCTCAGGAACTCGATGACGAACCAGTAGCCGAGCATCACCCACGCCGGCAGCCAAACCAGCCACACAAACAGAAACGGCACCAGCGTCAGCACTCGCGCCCGCGGATACAGCACGAAGTAGGCGCCCATGACGCCCGCAATCGCGCCGCTGGCGCCGACGCTCGGGACCTGCGAGCCAAAATTAAAAAACAGGTGCAGCAGTGCGGCCGCAATCCCGCTCAGCAGGTACATCAGCAGGTAGCTGAAGTGGCCGAGGTGGTCCTCAACGTTGTCCCCAAAAATCCGTAGGAACCACATGTTGCCCAGCACGTGCAGCCAGCTTGCATGCAGGAACATTGAGGTCAGCATGGGCAGGAACGCCGCCTCCGCCGTCATGCGGTGCGAGCCGCCCATCAGCGCGCTGACTCGCGCCGGCACAAAGCCGAACTCGAACGTCAGCACCTGGCGAGGCCCAGGCGCCAGCATCACTTCAAACAAAAACACCAGCAGGTTGACGGTAATTAGAAAATAGTTCACCCACGGAGTGGTGGAACGCGGCGCGTCATCTTTCAGCGGGATCATGCGTCTGCAACAGCCGGCTGGGCTTGACGGTTCTCAACGCTCTCCACGATAACAGAGGATTCAGCTAGTTTTCGGCTGCCGCGCGCATTGCTCTTGACGCCCGCGGTTCCGGCGCACAAATTTGCGCTCCGGGCCCCAAGAGGCGCAGAAATAATGAAGTCCCGTCCACATGAATGGCGTCGTTGTCGTCGATAAACCCGCCGGCCTGACTTCGCACGACGTAGTCGCGCGTGCGCGCCGCATCTTCCAGGAACGCAGCGTCGGCCACCTCGGCACTCTCGACCCCATGGCCACCGGCGTCCTGCCGCTGGTCCTCGGCCGCATGACTCGTCTGGCGCAGTTCTACACCGCCACTGAGAAAGCCTACGAAGGCGAGATCAGGCTGGGCTTCGCCACCACTACCTACGACGCCGAAGGCGACCCGATCACCGAGCCTCGCAAAGTCAACCTGTCGATCGAGCAGCTCCGCACCGCAGCCGCGCAATTCCACGGAGAAATCTCCCAGGCGCCGCCGCCATTTTCAGCCAAAAAAATCGCCGGTGTGCCGGCCTACAAGCTGGCGCGAAAGCAGCGCGAGGTGAAGCTTGCGCCCGTCAACGTCGTCATCCACCACTTTGAAATCGAGGCGCTCAGCAGCGACCGCCTGCGCTTCACGGCGCGAGTTTCTTCCGGCACATACCTGCGCTCCATCGCCCACGATCTCGGCCTCGCGCTCGGGACCGGCGCGCACCTGAGCAGCCTGCGCAGGACCGCGGTTGGCGAGTTTTCCATCGCCGACGCGCGCACGCTTGCAGACTTGCAGGCCCAAGCCCAGCAGGGCACAGTTGCCGAAGTCCTGGTGCATCCGCGCCGCCTGCTGCCCGCAATTCCCTGCGTTACCGCCGACGAGCACAGCGCCGCCATGATCGCCAACGGCCGCGCCGTCAACCTGCCTGAGCTCTCACGCGCGCGCCAGGTCAAAGTGTTCCGCGGCCAGGCGGAACTGATCGCTATCGCCACCCGGATCGCCGGGACCCTCTTCCAGCCCAAAGTTGTGTTTTGCTGAGTTCTGTTTTGCTGATGCGCGCTGCGCCCGATCGCGACGACCCGGAAGGCTGGCGCGCCCCGTGCCTATTCGGCCAAATTGCGGGCGCGCTGGCGTTCAGTGTCGGTCATTTCGCGCCACAGCATGTCGCGTGTGCTTTGGACCCGGTTATTGCGCGGGCTGGCCGCGAGCGCCAGCGAGAACCACCGGTACGCCGTCACCCGGTCGAATGGCGCGCAGTTGCCGGTGGCATACATGCCGCCAAGCTGCGCGCGGGCTTCGGCGTTGCCCTGGTTGGCCGCACTGTGAATCAGGTTGACCGCCTGCTCGCAACTTTTGCGTACGCCCTGGCCGTAAAGGTAGCGCTGACCTTCGGCCAGCATCGAAGCTGAAGCATCTGCCTTCGCCGCTTTTGCCTTCTGCGCCGGCGCCTTGGTTTTCTCCAGCCGCGGCGAACGCTTGGCTGCGGCGCTGGCCGCCTCCGGCTTCGCGTCTGAATCATCTGCCGGGTCGTCCGCGGCCGTCTCTGTTGGCTTGCCGTCAGTTTTGGCCGCCGCGCTCTCAGCCGGCGTGTCGGTCTTCGGGCTGTTGCTCGCCTGCTGCTCAGGCTTTGCCTGCGGATTTGAGTCGGCTGCTTGCTGCGGCGCTTTTGCGTCGCCAGCCGGCGCCGTCGTGGTCGCGGCATCGTCCTTCTTCGCCGATGTCTGCGGCTTCAAGTCCGCGTTAGTCGGAGCTACGTCCATGTCCGGCGTGTCATCGTCTGAATCTGATTTCGCTGCCGGCGCAGCCGCCTGGCTTGAAAGCACCGGCTTCGGCGCCCGGATCGCGGGCAAGCCCGCAAACAGCGTTTGCCCTCGCCCATTCGCGCGCCATTGCCCATACGCCAGGATGCCGATCAGCACTACGATCCCCAGGAACCAGTTGCGCGCCCCATGCCGCGTCTCTTCTTCTTCCAGCAGGTATTCAGGCTTGCTCTGGCCTTCGCTCAATCCTAAAAACGATGGCCCCGAAACCGAGTAGCCCGCAGCAGCTTCGTCCCGCGTGTCAATGGCGGGCGATTTCTGCGCTTCACCAACTCCCTCATCGCTCGCTAACGAAAACCCCATATAGCTGCCCGCCGGCATGGGCTCAGCCACCGCAGTTGTGGAGCGTGAAGCAGGCGCCGCAGCACGCGGCGCTTCCTGGCTGACAGCCGCGCGCGGCTGTTCCTGGCTCAACGGCTCGGCCGCAACGAGCTTGGCCGGCGCGGCCGGCTCGCCCCAATTCAGCGGACGCTGCTGAACCGGCGCGGCAACTCTCGCCGGCATTTCGGCCGCAGGGCCGCTGCGCTCTGAATCTTCCGGTAGGAGCTCTGAATCCGGTGTGCGCCGGCGTTCCAGCTTGGCGCCGCACATTCCGCAGAAGCGGTTTCCGTCAGGATTGCTTTGGTTGCAGGCCGGGCAGGCAATCATCATCACACTTTACCTTTGCAAAAACTGGCATGGCCGCGGGCCGCCCCCATCCGGGTTGCGGGGCAGAGCAGCCGCTCTCTTTAGATGCAAACCGGCAGGTGCGTGGCTCGCCGCCAGCATGCCTGTTTCCACATTAAACCCGCAGAAGGGCCGAGTGGCGCGGGGTTCTCAAACTTTACACTCCTCCGGCGCGATGTTATTCTCAATGTGAAGGTTACATCGACTGCAAACGTTAAGCAGGAGTGCATTGGGTTGTTAGCCAGAGAGCGGAAGGTTAGCATTATTGGCCAGTACCAGACGCATGGTACCGACACCGGCAGTCCCGAAGTTCAGATTGCCCTGTTGAGCGAGCGCATTGGCCAGCTTACGGAGCACTTCAAGACGCACAAGAAAGACCACGCTTCCCGGCGCGGCCTTCTCATGCTGGTCAGCAAGCGGCGTCGCTTGCTTGACTACCTCAAGAAATACGACTCCGAACGGTACAAAGACGTTATCCAGAAACTCGGCATTCGCAAGTAGGCGGCCCATTACCGCGCCCCGGTTCAGCGAGTGACCGATTAGGCCGTGGTGTATCTGGCCTGCGTTCGGACGAAGGTTTCTCTGCTCCGCACTGGCGGCGCCGCATCACCCCAGGCCCTGCATGAAAAGGAAGCGAAATGAAACATGAAGTAAGCGTTGAATTGGCCGGCGGCAAGACCCTCAGTTTTGAAACCGGCCGCCTCGCCAAACAGGCCCATGGCTCAGCCGTTGTCCGCTTTGCCGATACCGTCGTTCTGGCCACCGCTGTGGCCAATCCTGAGCCCCGCGAGGGAATCGATTTTTTCCCCCTCACCGTTGATTACCGCGAATACACCTACGCCGGCGGCCGCATCCCCGGCGGCTTCATCAAGCGTGAAGGCCGGCCCAGCGAGCGTGAAATCCTGACCAGCCGCCAGATCGACCGGCCCGTCCGTCCGCTCTTCCAGGAAGGCTTCCGCAACGAAACTCAGGTCATCGCCTTCGTGCTCTCCGCCGACACGGAAAACGATCCTGACACCGCGGCCCTCAACGCCGCCAGCGCGGCGCTCACCATCTCTGACATTCCATTTCTCGGCCCCATCGGCGCCGTGCGCGTCGGCCTCAAAGACGGCCACTTCATCATCAACCCCACCTACGAGGAGCGCCGCGAAGGCCTGCTGAACCTCATGGTCGCCGGCACCTCTGAAGGCATCGTGATGATCGAAGCCGGCGCCAGCGAAGTTTCCGAAGACACCGTGGTCGATGCCATCGAGTTTGCCCACGCCGAAATCAAAAAAATCTGCGCCAAGATCAGCGAGCTCGCGCAGAAGGTCGGCAACAAAAAGCGCGCCGTCACGCCCCCTGAATTCGACGAAAAATATCTCAAGGAGCTCCGCTCCAAGTACGGCGAGCGCCTCACCGATGCGCTGAATACCGAGAAGCATCCCAAGGCCGAAAGCTACGCCAAGGTCAAAGAAATCAAGAAAGAGCTGAAAGAATCCTTCACCGACGAGCAGGAAGAAGAGCGCACGCGCGCCTTGCGCTACTTTGAAACCTTGCGCGAGCGCATCTTCCGCGAGCAGGTGATCGGGCAACGCCGCCGTCCCGATGGCCGCGCCTTTGACCAGATCCGGCCGATCTGGATTGAGACCGGCATCCTTCCCCGCACTCACGGCTCTGCCATCTTCACCCGCGGCGAAACGCAGGCGCTCGTGACCACCACGCTCGGCACCACCGATGACGTCCAGCGCCTCGAGCTGTTCGAAGGCGAAGCCAAGAAGCGCTTCATGCTGCATTACAACTTCCCGCCGTTCTCGGTGGGCGAAGTCGCCTTCCTGC
>JAJPJZ010000390.1 GCA_021323935.1 Terriglobia bacterium
CGGTCACTCGCTCGACAGGAAAGCTCCGCACTTCGCCGCCACGTTTTACGACGCTCACGACTGCGGTGCGCGTCTTGCCAGTGGCGCGGCCACGGAACTGAGTCTTGCCCTTGCCGCCGACGTAAGTCTCATCGCACTCGACAACGCCTTTCAACTTCATCGCTGCGGTGAATGATGGCTGGCTCATCGCGTAGCGAATGCGATGAGCCATAAACCACGCAGTCTTGTACGTCACGCCGAGCATCCGGTGAAGCTGATGCGCGGACATACCCTTTTTGGACGCACACAGAAGATGAATTGCCAGCAGCCACTTATTGAGTGCAACGTGGCTGTCCTCGAAGATCGTGCCAACCGTGACGGTGAACTGCTCACGGCATTCCGCGCACTTGTACACGCCAGCGCGTACCGGCTTCTTGCTGTCCGGCTTCGCGGTGAGCTTGTACACGTCCTTGCTGTCGCAATGCGGACACACAGGGCCATCGGGCCAGCGTTGCGCTTCAAGGAACTGCCGCGCAGCTTCAGGGTCGCTGTGCTGCTGGGCCAGTACGGTGAGGTCGAGCGCGTCTTTCATGCCTTCATTTCATCAAATTGGCGTGGGTTTGTCAAGGAATAATTTGTTCGCTAACATATCGCTATTTGCAAGATTGCTTTACCATGCAATGGTTAAGTTTCGTTAAGCGCAGAAATGAGCAGAACTCCCACTTCGGCCGGCTTCACTGGCTGTTGGGTTTGTCAAAGGGATAATTCCGTAGCGCAATAGTACTTAGATTCCAATAAGTGGAATCCGGGGTACAATGTCGATTAAGGTTCGCTGAGGGAGGGCGGCAGCGCACCAGTGGTAAACCAAATTCTATTTATATGTATCTGAGTACTTCGTGGAATGAAGTTTCCACTTCTGTAGCGCCGGCACCCGCATCCAGCTAGTCCTTTGGGGGACTCTTTGCAAGCAAATTCCAAGATCAGGCTCCTCATTGTTGACGACGATGGCAGCATGGCCAAGTACCTGAGCACCTACCTGGCCCGCCGCAACTTCGAAATCGGCACGGCCGGCAGCGGCGAAGAGGCCATCCGGATGTTCCGGGTTTATGACCCGCAGGTGGTGCTGCTTGATGTCGGCATGCCCGGCATGAACGGCATCGAGACCCTGGAGCGGCTGAAGCAAATCAAGCCTGAGGTCGCCGTGATCATCATCTCCGGCCAGAACGACCCTGAATTGATCTTTAAGGCATCGAAGCTCGGCGCCGATGACTACATCAGCAAGCCTTTTGAGCCGCGCGACCTCGAAACCCGGCTGGGCAAAATCATCGACAAGCTGCGGCTGGTGAATGAAGTGACCCAGCTCCGCGAGCAGGTGCGCCGCCAGCATGATTTTTCAGCCCTGTTCGGCACCAGCCCCAAGATGGAAGAAGTGAAGCACACCATCGAGCAGGTGGCCGACACCACCGCCACCGTGCTGATCCGCGGCGAAAGCGGCACGGGCAAAGAAGTGGTGGCCCGCATGATTTATGCGCAATCCACGCGGCGCGAAAAGCCGTTCGTAAAGGTGAACTGCGCCGCCATTCCGCACGAGCTGCTGGAATCGGAACTGTTCGGCTATGAGCCGGGCGCATTCACCGGGGCCAACCGGCAGAAGCTGGGCAAGTTTGACCAGGCCAACTACGGCACGATTTTCCTCGATGAAATCAGCGAAATGCACCCGGCGCTGCAGGCCAAGCTGCTGCACGTGCTGCAGGATGGCGAATTCTCGCGCCTCGGCGGCAAGCGCGATATAGCAGTCGATGTCAGGGTGCTGGCGGCGACTAACAAGCCGTTAGAGCGCGCCGTGCAGGAAGGCGCATTTCGCGAAGACCTTTTCTACCGCCTGAATGTCGTTACGGTTCACATTCCGCCATTGCGCGAGCGCCGCGAGGAAATCCCCATCCTGCTGGAGTTTTTCCTGTCGAAATATTCGGAATACTACGGCAAGCAGCCGCCCAAGTTCGGCGATTACGCCATCGGCCGCATGATGGAATACCCGTGGCCCGGAAACATTCGCGAGCTTGAAAACCTGGTCAAGCGCTACGTGATCGTGGGCAACGAAACCTCGATCATCCGCGAGCTCTCGACGCAAAAGCCGATCGTCTCTTCCATCAGCGGCCAGCTCTCTTCCTGGGGCCAGCCTGAGAGCACAGGCGCGGCGCGCGGAGATGGCGCAGCTTCGCCTTCCACAGTGGCGGCAGCCGCAGCCGCGGCGCAAGTGACGCCGGGCTCAGTGTGGCCGCAGCCGGCGGCTGAAAACGGCGCCGCGGGCGGCGACGCGCTTTCCTTGCTTGAGATTGGGCGCCGCGCCGCAATGAAAGCTGAACGCGAGGCCATCGAGCGTGTCCTGGCGCAAACCCGCTGGAACCGCCGGCAGGCCGCTAAGATCTTGAAAATCAGCTACAAGGCGCTGCTCAACAAGCTGAAGGTCATTGAAGAACAGAACCAGGCCAGTAGTCGGCAGCCAAGTGCTTAAGGTTGGCATTCCGGTGCCACACAGTTCTATCCTGCGCCCACTTCGGCGGCGCGCCGCGAATGTGGGAAACTGCGCGGTTAACCGGATAAAAGCTTAGCAATCAGCAACTTATGGCAAGCGGCGGCGATCTCTGCGATGCGGTGCTGCTTTGGATTTTGAAATGCTGCTACTCAGGTCAACAAAAGAGGCCGTAAAACACCTGTGACATTTACCCTCTTCAGTTTTGCTCGACGTAACCAATCTCTACGTTCCGGTTGGAACAGCCTGAGCGGGTTGTGCCGGCATATGTCCGGCGCAAGCCGGTTCGGCAGCATCGAACTTCGCCTTCCCTGAGATTTTCCCTCCCTCCCTTGCCTCTTTAGAACGGTCCCGCTGATGCGGGACCGTTTTTAGTTATGGCTGGATGCTGACGGAGCCGCCGGTTTGCCCGGCAAGCGCGCGCAGGTATTGATCGATGGTGGCGGTGTGGCCGATGACGAAGCGCGAAACGAACCGGAACAGCGGATTGTAGACTTCGCCCTGTTCGGTGATGCGCAGAGAAACCTGCTGCGGGCCGCGCGGCTCGAACTCATACGTCCACTGGCCGCCATAAGGCAGGTTGCGGTCGGAGATGCGGGCAACGTACCGCCGCGGCGGGTCGAGCGCCACCACCGCATACGTCACCGTCTGGCCGCGCCGATTGGTTTTGCGAATCCAGGCGTTGCCGGCCGCGTCGCGGCCGCGCTGGTACGACTTCAAATCCCGGCGCCAGTCCTGCGGGCCGGCAATCAGCTCAAAGAGTCGTTCCGCCGAAACATTAAACACCACCGGCGCGTCGCCGTATGGTCGCGGGGCAGCATGGCCCCGATCACCGCCGGCACCAGCACCGGGAGGGCAAGCACGATGACAACGATGAGCAGGATCTTCATATCCGCGTGCGGCAGTTCAGGCGGCCTGCGCGCGTTCCGTGGCGGAAGCTTTTCCGCCGGCGCCGCGGCAGCGCAACAGGATGGCCGCGAGCACGGCAAGGTCAATGAACAGCGGAAACCAGACCTGCGCGTACCAGGGCACCGGAATGAGGAACAGCACGTCAGTAGCGCGCAGCGAATCCGGCCAGCGCACCGTCGCCCACAGCGCGGCGTAATAAGCTGCGTCCCAGATGGCGAAGCACCACAGGAAGATGGCGCAGCGCTCGCGCCATCGCGCCACGCGCGGGTGGGCTGCGTGTGTGGCCAGCGCCGCAACCGCCACCAGCATGACGATGGTGGCAGCCTCGCGGCAGGTTTCAACCGTGACCAGGGCCTGCGGCAGCGCCACTTCGGCCCCGGCGAGGCCGCGTTCATAAAGACCTCGCGACAGCCTGACGACATCAGCCAGCGTTCCCTGGTAGCCGGGCAGCAAGCCGAGCGCGGCGCGCAGGTAAACCACCACCGCGGCTTCCACAAAGCCGAAGCCGGCGGAAAACACTGCCGCCCACGCAAGCTGCGCCGGGGCAATGCTTAATGGAGCGGAGCGCCACCAATAGAGCAGCAGGAACGGTACAACCAGGAGCAGGTTGACCCACCAGGGCTGGGCAAACAGTTGCATCACCCGATAGTAATGCACCTGGCGATCGGCACGAACCCGTGATGACTGCGAAGGCCGGCCCGGCGGGACATATCAGGTGCGAGGGCGCTTGCCGCGATTGCGCTCTTCAGCTTCGGCCAGCCATCCGCGCCGAAGCAGTTCAGGTGCGACGCCGGAAAGATAAGGCTTGATATCGAGGATGGGCGTGCGATTGAGCATATCGACGCCGCGCACGCGCAGCAGCAGCCCTTCGCGGCCAAGCAGCTCGACGACCGTCAGGCCGATAGGATTGGGGCGAAAAGGCGAGCGCGTGGCGAACACGCCGTGCGTGCGATCGTCACAGGGCGGGCTTCCTGTCAGCTCGCAGCGTCCGGAGCGATCGAACACCCACAGCACGAACAAGTGCGAGAAGCCTTCAATGTCCTGCAGGCCGGCCGCAAACTCGGGCAGGATTTCGAGCGTGCCTTCGGCGCTGTGCTGCGCGCCCAGGCCCTTCGGCACCTGGTCGGTGCTCGCGTAAGGGCTGTTCACAAATCCGATGGGACGTGGTGTAAACATTCGCGTTATGCCGGAGACTGCGCCGGAACCTGCCCTGCGTTCTTGCGCGGTCGACGGTTGGCCTGCAGGATCTTTTTACGCAGGCGCAGCGATTTGGGCGTGACCTCAACCCATTCGTCATCGGCGATGAACTCAATTGCCTGCTCCAGGTTGAGGGTGCGGAACGGCACCAGGCGAATGGCCTCATCCGCGGTTGAAGAACGCATGTTGGTGAGCTTTTTTTCGCGCACGGCATTCACGTCAAGGTCGTTGTCGCGCGCGTTCTCGCCGATGATCATGCCTTCATAAACTTCAATGCCCGGCCCGACGAACAGCTCGCCGCGCTCCTGCAGGTTGTA
>JAJPJZ010000227.1 GCA_021323935.1 Terriglobia bacterium
ACCTTAACAGGCCGAAACGGCTGCGAGTGTTTGGCGAACAGGGCGGCGGAAGGTAAATTTTGCGATTGCACTATATTTTAGTTGACAACGCGATTGTACTTTGCTACTGTTGTTTTGTGAGCGCATCCCTTCTCAATTGAGCAGTTTGGGCTGTCAATCGTGGGACTTTTTTAGTTTGGGCAGCGAGTCGGGCGCTTTGTTTGGGCTCACGGGTGATCCTGGCGCGTCGTTCGATTGTTCAAACGGCCGTTGAACGGGCGTTTGAACAATAAGAGAAGAATAGAGAAGAGTAGAAAAGAACAGACATAACCAGTATTTCCCCCCGGGGATGTGGGGGCTCCCTTATAGGGCGAATATGGAGCAAATATTCAGCCTAGGTAAAAACCTTAGATTCCCCCAGAACTATCAAGAATGTGAACGGGAGGTGCATCAGCTTAGATCCGCGTGCTCGCAATTCGAATGGCCAGCATTGCCTGCCTTAACGAGTAGACATCCTGCTCGACTTAGTTGCCGGCATTTTCATTAACAACTCTTACTCATCGCCAGTGCGACCTTGGGTCCCCTCTCGATGGGTGAAATCAACCTCGGCTGCCGGAGCGCCGTGCATTAAACACGGGCCAAGGTCGTAGCCGTCTGTAGAAAAAAGGTATATGACGAACAATCCAGCCGTCGAAAATGGCGGCAACCAAAAATTGCTGTACAGCAGACAAGAAGCCGCACAGATGCTCGGGATTTCTGTCCGGCAGCTCGACTACCAAGTCCAGCTAAAGGAACTTTCGGCGCGGCGCGTCGGTCGCGTTGTGCTTTTCAGTTTCAAAGAACTGCAGCGGTTTTCTCAAGGCGACCACCCCGGGAGGCCGCAATGTTGATGGACCCAACGAGCGAAGTCCTGGATGCGGCGCTCAAGTACGCGGACATGGGCTTGCGGGTTTTCCCGGTCTTCGCCCCCACACCTTCGGGGTGCTGCACCTGTCGACAGGGGTCGCACTGCAGCTCGCCAGGCAAACATCCGCGTCTTCGTGGGTGGATGACAAAAGCAAGTAGTGACGAGAAACAGATTCGCGAGTGGTTCACTAAATACCCGACCGACAACGTCGGTATTGTTACAGGCGGACCGTCGGGTTTGTTCGTCATCGACCTGGACGGAGAAGACGGCGTGAAATCATTCGAAGACTTGGTTGAGCGACACGGCGATGTCCCACCGACTTTGACAGTCAGAACCGCACGTGGCTTGCACCTGTATTTCTATTCGACCGTGCCCGTCCGCAGCCGGACTGCCCTATTCCCAGGGATAGACGTGAGGGGCGACGGCGGGATGGTGGTCGCGCCACCTAGCGTTCACAAGAGCGGTGCTCGTTATACCTTCGAGGCCGGTGCGCAAATAGCAGAGGCACCGACCTGGATTACTGAGCAAGTCGCTGCGGTGGAAATACCCGATGTGTCGCCTCATCCCACGGAGGATCATAGCGCGGACGATGATGATAGCCACGACAGCGAGATCATCCCCGAAGGGGAACGTAATACGGCGTTGACGTGCTATGCAGGTGCCTTCCGAGCCCAGGGACAAACATTCCAGGAGATCAGAGAACAGTTGCTGATTATCAACGCTAAAAATTGCAAGCCGCCCCTTCCAGAGCAGGAAGTCGAGGGCATCGCAAGGAGCGTGGCTCGTTATAAGCCCAACGGGAAACGACAGCGGATCCGGCCTGATGAAAATAAGCTCTTCTGGGTAAAGTTGGAGGTTAACAAGATCCTTGGCGATCCTGACATACGACTCATGAAAGAGGAGCAGCGAGGATGGTTCATGTTTCTGCTCCTGGAGGCGTGGAAGGCGGGAGGAACTCTGCCAGCGGATGACCGGTCGCTTTACGTGTTATTGGGCTGTAGCAGTAAGCAACGCTGGAAACGGATGAAAGATGAGGTTCTCAAGAAGTTTAGGCGCGAAATCGATTCTGAAGGAAATCCTATCCTGGTGCTCGACTGGATGGCAGAAACGTACGCCGAGCAATTGAATGCCTTAAACCAGAGAATCAGTGCCGGGAAAAAAAGCGGTGAAGCGCGCGCCCAGAAAGCTGCTGCGAGTAAGAAAGGGGCCCAGGCCGCCTCTGGAGCGCAGATGGAAGCCGCGTCCTTGACAGCATAGGCCAAACGGCAGCGCGTAAGGGTAGCGTTCGCCACTCGGGCGCTACCCTACGCTCAACTTTACGGCACGATCAACTGAGGGCTCCGGCTCCAGACAGAGAGATTCAGCATGGATGGTAAGAAAGACTTTTTGCACGCGGGGACGCGTCCCCGGACAGCAAGAGTCAGACGCTACCCTAAGGGGCTTTACGAGAAAGTCCCGGGTTCGGGTGTGTTCTCGATCAGGTACGCTGATGTGAACGGTAAGATTCGTCGTGAGGCAGTAGGTGCCAAGAGTGCCGCACTAAAACTCTATCATAAGCGTAAAACCGAGGTCTTGCAGGGCAAGAAACTGCCTGAAACCCTGCGTCAGAAGCGCATTACTTTTGCAGAGCTCGCAAAAGATGCTCTCGCTTATTCCAAAGCCCACAAGCGCAGCCACCGTCACGATCAGTATAGGATGAAGGCGCTTGAAAAAAAATTCGGTACCCGAGACGCCACGACCATCACGCACCAGGAGATTGCAGCGTGGCTACAGGAGACTGGCGAGGAGCAGGGCTGGGCGCCTGCTACATTCAATCGTCAGCGGGCGCTGTTCTCACTGGTGTTTCGCCTGGGCATAAAGAATGGCAAGGTTACCCACAACCCCGCCCGCCTAGTCGACCACCGGAGGGAGAATAACCAACGGGTTCGGTGGCTGCGTGCCGAAGAAGAAGCCGCACTGCGGGTTGTTCTGGGCACGCCCCAATACGCTGACCGCCTGCCGGACTTCGAGATCGCGCTGCATACTGGGATGCGGCTCAGTGAACAATACGAGTTGGAATGGCGCAACGTCGACCTCGAACGCCGGGTTCTCCGCCTGCCGCGAACTAAACACGGCGAGGCACGACACGTCCGCCTGAACCCGGTTGCCGTCGACGCATTCAAAGTAATGCTCAAAGCGTCGAACAACATCCGGCAAGGGCGTGTCTTCAAGTGGGGCTGCGAGACTGACCGGATGCGTCATGCGTGGTTTAATGAGGCTCTTCGGGCGGCTCAAATCGAGGAATTCCGTTGGCACGACCTGCGGCACAGCTTCGCGAGCCGCCTCGTTATGGACGGCGTACCCTTGCGCGTCGTGCAGGAGCTCATGGGCCACAAAACGATCCAAATGACGTGTCGATATGCGCACTTGTCGCTGAGCGTTGAACTGGAGGCGGTGGACAATATGGCGGCCTCGTGGACCGACAAAGTTAACGTAGCTCGGGCGAAAGCTGAAGGTCGAGCTGCCGATGCTGCGGCGGGTTGACACAGGTCAGGGAGAGCTGGTGCCGACAGGCGACGGCAGAGACCTTCAGGTGGCAGCGCGAAACCGGCCGGATGCGCCACCAATGGTTTAATTTGAGCGCCGCAAAGATCGACGGCCTCCCTTCCCCTGATCGGCTGACTTCGGCACTGCGCAGTGTCGAAATCGCCTCTCGACGGCCCCGTTCAGCGTCAGGGCACCCTCCGGGGTGCCTGCTCACGCAGCGGGCGCTCAGATCGAACGTGGTGCACATTAACAAGGTGGTGTTTTCGGTGGCTCGAACGCGGACACCCTCCGGGGGGAGTCTTGTGTGCATTGCGGGTTCGATTTAATCGTTTGCGCCAGGAAAATCCGCCCGCGTATGCGGCCGGGTGATCGGCGGAACCGGCGACGCGCTGACTCTTCGTCTGGAGCCGGAGCACTCGCTTGACTGCGATTGCGGCGGCTCAGGAGCCGATAGGGTCGCGGCTGATAAGCTAGGGGGGCCAACGCGGTCGCAAATGAGGAGAATCGGCCAACTGACACCAAAACTGACACCAGCCACCAGGCAAGCGCTGTGTCGGCGGTGGTGTAATCAATGTAACTTGCTGCTGATAATAGTTGTTACATCAGACTGCGGGCCTGTAGCTCAGCGGTTAGAGCAGGGGACTCATAATCCCTTGGTCCCAGGTTCGAATCCTGGCAGGCCCACCAGCCATCCTGGCCAGCGGAGCGCCGGCTGCAATCCTCGCTCGCGCGATCGCGCTCAGGCTGCCGTGTTCGGTGAAGGCTGGCGCGTTTGTCATGGGCAATCACCTGCGCTGGAGGCGCGGTATGGCGACGTTCGGCTTCGTTGAGTACGACCAGGCAAGCCCGGAGGTCAAGGCGGTGTACGACGACATCATCGCCGTGCGCAAGACCGATTCGATCAACAACTTCTGGAAGGCGATTGCGCATGATCCGGCCACACTGAAGCGCACCTGGGAGAGCATCAAGCAGATCATGGCGCCGGGCGCGCTCGACCCGCTCACCAAGGAGCTGATTTACATTGCGGTGAGCGTCACCAACGGATGCGAGTATTGCACCGCGTCACACACCGCCTCGGCGCGCAACAAAGGCATGACCGGCGCAATGTTCTCTGAGCTGCTGGCAGTCATCGGCATGGCCAACGAGACGAACCGGCTTTCAACCGGCTACCAGGTTGAAGTTGACCAGCAGTTCAAAACTCCGGTTCAGCCTTAGGACGGCAGCATAGGCCGAAGTCGCGCCACAAGCGGAACCACGGGCTGTGAGCAAGTCTCTGGTCGTGGAAGTGGTTCGCGGCGTCAACGTCGCGCGGCTGCAGAGGCCTGGGGTCGGGCAGGGCGTAGGTACGCTCCAGGCGCTCAATGTCAGCGATAACCTGCTCGGGTTCCATCTCTTCTTGATACCGGAACGCGGCGGCCAGGTCAACCGGCCATCTCTTATGGCTGGCCGGTAAACCCTACAAACACCGGCTCCGGCTTGAGCTCCACGTTCCATTGCTCGCGCACGCCCGCCTGGATTTCATCTTTCAGCGCGACAATATCCGCCGCAGTGGCGCCGCCGCGGTTCACGATGGCCAGCGCATGCCGCCGTGAAATCGCCACCGCCCCGCGCATGTAGCCTTTCTGGAACCCGGAGTGCTCCACCAGCCACGCCGCCGGAACCTTGATGCCCTCGCCGCTTTCAAAGCTCGGCAAGTCATAGCCGCGCTCCGCCGCAACCGCCAGCAGGCGCTGGTGCTCGCTTACCGTCACGATCGGGTTCTTGAAAAACGATCCGGCGCTGCAGCAATCTTCATCGCCCGGAACGATCAGCATCGCCTTCGTGCGCCTGATTTCGCGCACCGCCTCCCTCACCTGTTCGAGCGTGGGGTGCTCGATCTTCTGCTTGGAAAACACGTGCCGCAGGTCCGCATACTTGATGGTGGGCGCGGCGCCCGGCCGCAGCGCGAAGCTGACCCGCAAAATAATGTAGCGCCCGCGCGCCGCCGTGTTGAAGATGCTGGTTCGATACGCGAAACGGCAGGCCTCCGGGCACAGCTCAACGATTTCGCCGCTCTCTAAATCCAGCGCCTGCACGTTGCTGATGGTTTCGCTCACTTCCTGCCCGTAAGCGCCCACGTTCTGCACCGGCGTTCCGCCCACCGTGCCGGGAATGCCTGAGAGGCACTCAATGCCGGCGCAGTTGCGCGCCACCGCATGCCCCACCAGCGCGTCCCATTCCACGCCCGCGCCCGCATCCAGCACCAGCTTGCCGTCATCGTCGCGCTCTTCAATGCCGCCGGTTTCGATCTTCAGCACCAGGCCGGCAAATCCCGCATCGCTCACGACCAGGTTGCTGCCTCCGCCCAGCACGAACAGCGGCAGCCCGCGCTTCCGCGCCTCGCGGACTGCCTCGCGAACGTCAGCCGGCGTCCTGGCCTCGGCAAAGTAGCGCGCCGGCCCGCCCACGCCCAGCGTGGTCATCGGCGCCAGCGGAATGTTTTCCTGGAGCAGCACTAAAATAAGACTATCTGACAATTGGGCAATCTGTTAATCACCCGCTCCGCCGCCTGGTTCCCAACGTCACCAGCGGTTCATCTGAAATTATGCTTAACCATTGTTCCGCCCGCGGCGCGGGCCAATTCGCCCACTCCCCGATTGCATATTTCTTCGTTAAAATCGAACCCACGAAAGGACCAATCAATGTATCCCGAACTCATGCTGATTCCGATGCGCGAAGAGCTGACCCGGTCAGGAGTGGAAGAGTTGCGCAGCGCGCGCGAAGTTGATGAAGTGCTGGGCCGTGCCCAGGGAACCGTGCTGGTCGTGGTCAACTCCGTGTGCGGATGCGCCGCCGGCCGCATGCGCCCCGCCGTCCGCCTGGCCGCTGCCCACTCGCAGCAGCCCGACCGCAAAGTCAGCGTCTTTGCCGGCCAGGACGCCGAAGCCACCGAGCGGGCGCGCAGCTATTTTGCCGGTTATCCGCCCTCATCGCCCTCTCTCGCCCTGCTCAAGGATGGCGAACTGGTCATGATGCTCCAGCGCCACGATATCGAGAGCCGCGACGCCGAAGACATCGCTGAAGACCTTAAATCCGCCTTCAACCGCTTCTGCCGCGCCGGCGCCGCCGTGTAGGATTTGCTGGTTTCCTGCTCCGCCGGCCATCGGCCCAGGGAACCAAACCACGCTGTTTTGCGTACTATGCTTCAGGGAGAATGACGTATGTACTGCAACTATTGCGGCCGCCAGATCCAAGATGACGCCGTGGTCTGCGCTTATTGTGCCCGGCCCGTCGGCGCCACCGTCCCCCGGCGACATCTCTATCGCCCGGTTGAGGGCCGCAAAATCGGCGGCGTCGCGCTCGGCATGGCTGTCTATTTTGGTGAAGACGTCATGCTGGTTCGCCTCATCTGGGTGCTGGCGCTCCTGCTCACCCTTCCCATTGCCTTCATCCTCTACATCATCGCCTGGATCATCATTCCCGAGGAGCCGCTGCGCCTGCCTGTCGCTACATCCACCATCAGCTCGCCCTCGCCGCAGAGTTGAGCCGCTGACCTAATGCGCGTAGGCGCTCCACACGAAGCGCAGCGCCTCTTCGATGTGGGCAGCGACGAACGCGCCGCTGTGCCCGCCCGGATAAATGCGGAACGTGTGCGGCACTTGCCTTGACGTCAGCAGCCGGTCAAGCGCGCGCGTGCCGGCATCGAAACCGTATTCGTCCTGGTCGCCGGTGGCGGCATAAATTTTCAATCCGCTCAGCTTCGCCGAGCGCGCATACACGAACGGCGTGTTCGCGCGCCAGAACTCCTCATCCAGCGGCGTTCCGAACGCCGGCCCGATAAATGCCGCCAGGCTCATGTTGCCCGCGCCCTTGGGCAGCGCCGGCATCAACGCCGGCATCAGCGCCGCAACCGAGCAGAACATTTGCGGATACTTGAATGCGAACCGCAGCGCGCCGTATCCGCCCATGGAGACGCCGCCAATCGCCCGCAACGAGCGCGCCCGCCCCACACGGAAGCTGCGTTCCATCGCAGGAATAAATTCGCGCATAAAAAAATCTTCGTAACGCACGCGGCCATCTTTGGAATTGATATAAAACGAGCGCGCCGCCGCCGGCGTGATGATCACAAATTCGCCCAGCCGCTTCTGCTCCTGCGCCTCTTCAATCACCGTCCACGCGCCTGACGTGAACATGAACGTCTGGTCTTCGCCAATGCCGTGCAAAAAGTAAAGCACCGGGAACTGCTTCTTCGGCTCTGAGTCGTAGCTCGGCGGCAGCAGCGCGCAGAACGCTACCGGCCGCCCCAGATCTTGGCTGCGGGTTTGCCCGCACTGCACCCGGCCCGCGGCAGTGGCCAGGGTTGACGTGAGCGCCAGGGCGACGACAACAATCATGCGGAGCATGGCTTCATATTAGAATCGCACGCATGCCCGTCGATTCACGGCTCGAAGTCGTGCCCTTCGTCGAAGTCGGCGATTTCGGCCCGGGTTTCACCGCCGAGCGCGCCCGCCAGTGTTGCGCCGACCTGGAGCGCGGCGGCATTCTGTTCTTCAGCGGCATTCCCTACGAGTTGCCCCAAGCCGACGTCAATTTCCTGTTGAGCTACGCCGCGCGCGATTCGCGCTTCCACAAGAACGTCAGCTACCGCCCGGCCTCCGACGTGCTGCGCGGCTTCGCCGGCGATGCCGAATCCCGCCGCCGCACGCATGACGTCATGCGCCGCTACTCGCGCCAGGTCACCGGCTTTGTTGCCCGGCTGCTCGCGCCCTACGCCGCGCACTGGTCGCTCGATTACGCCAGCTACCGGCCGCTCGAAGAAGCCGCGCGCTCGCTCTCCGTGCACAAGCGCAACGACCTGCTGCACGTCGATGCGTTTCCCACGCGCCCCACCCGCGGCGGCCGCATCCTGCGCGTGTTCACCAATTTGCATCCCGCCAACCCTCGCGTCTGGGAAGCCGGGCTGCCCTTCCCTGCCCTGGCCGGCCAGTATGCTGCCGCCGCCGAACTCGCTCGCTTCGCCGCGGAAAACTCCGCGCCCTGGCGCCGCGTTGCCCGCGCCCTCGGCTTGCCGCTGCGCGAACGCTCGCGCTATGACAGCTTCATGCTCCACTTCCACGACTGGATGAAAGAAAATCCTGAACTGCAGCGCACCCTGCCGCGCCGCCATCTCGAGTTCCCGCCGTCGTCCACCTGGCTGGTTTTTACCGATGGTCTTCCCCACGCTGTCATGTCAGGCCAGTTCGCGCTCGAGCAAACTTTCATCGTGCCGGTCCGGGCCATGGTCGAGCCCGAACTCGCGCCCATCACCGTCCTCGAGCGGCTGAGCGGCGCTAAACTCGCCTGAAGCGCGCCTAAGCATCCAGTCGATCTTCGGCTCCCCGATCCGGCGGCAGCAAAAAACCCTCCCGTTCGGGAGGGTCATTGGATCATCGAATCGTCGGCTGCGGCATAGGCTCCTGCGGCATGGGCTGCCGCGCTGGAGTCACCACAGCGCGCGCGATTGGCTAGTTCATGGCGCGCGTTACATTTGCCGCCTGGAAGCCCTTAGGTCCCTTGAGGAGCTCGAACTCCACGTTTTCACCTTCGTTCAACGTCCGGTATCCGTTTTCCTGGATAGCGGAAAAATGCACGAAGACGTCCTCTCCCGTGGAGCGCTGGATGAAGCCATATCCCTTCGCTCCGTTAAACCACTTCACTGTTCCCCTCTCTCTCACAAACCACTCCTTTCAACATTTTGCGCCGAACTTGGGCCGCGGCCGTGCCGCCTGGAACTCAGGCCAAAAGAAAAGGCCTGGTTCCCGGCTTTTCCGGCGCTGTTCGCGCCCCCGAGCCGAGCTCCAGAACCTGGCTTGCTGACTGAGTTTCAACTGCTGCAGCACAGAACATCAACCCTGAACCCGCCCGCTTTCGGCGAGACCACCGGGCGAAATCGGCCCGATGAGCACGGCATCATATTCAGGAACTCACAAAAACGCAAATCATTTGTGACCGCTATCGCCACGCGCAATCCGCCGCCGCCCTGACCGGCTAAAATGCTCGAAATGCACGATTGCCTGTTCTGCAAAATTCTCGAAGGGAAGATTCCGGCGAAGAAAGTCTATGAAGATGCCCGCGCCTTCGCCTTCGAAGACATCAACCCGCAGGCCCCCACGCATGTGCTCATCATTCCCAAAAAGCACATCGCCGGCCTGAAAGAAGCCGGCGAAGCTGACGCTGAATTGCTTGGCTACTGCCAGCTCGTCGCCGCAAAGATCGCGCGCCAGCGAGGAATCGAGCAGGGCTACCGCACGGTTTATAACGTCGGACCCGGCGCCGGCCAGTCCGTCTTCCACCTGCATCTGCACTTGCTCGGCGGGCGCGACCTGAAATGGCCACCGGGCTAACCGCTGCCTACGGCATGCCCCCGCTCATTCAAGCGGCGCATCCATCCGGCTGCATCAGTCCAGCCTGACCAGGAACACGGCGCCGTCATCCACCTTGGTTTCGGCCGCCAGCGCTTGGGCGCGCCGCTTGTCGTCATCGCTGACCCGCACCCGCAACCACTCGCCGGTCGGCCCGGTAAACTGCAGCACCTGCGCCTGCCGATAGCGCCGCTGCAGCCGCGCCTTCAACTCAGCGGCCTCATCGGCGCTCTGGAAAGCTCCAATCTGCACGCACCAGCGCCCGCCGCGATCAATCGGCGCCGGCGTCTCGAGCACTTCAATCCGCACCTTGGCCACGCCCGCCCGCCACACATCCACCGCCTGCGCCGCGGCCAGCGATAAATCCAGCACCCGGCCGGTAATAAACGGCCCGCGATCGGTGATGCGCACCACCGCCGAGCGCCGCGTCGCGAGGTTCGTCACCCGCACCAGCGAGTTCAGCGGCAGCGTGCGGTGCGCCGCGGTCATGGCATGCATGTCGTAGATTTCGCCGTTCGAGCCGCGCCGGTTGTGGTACGGAGGCCCATACCAGCTCGCCAGCCCTTCTTCCACGTAAACCGGCCTGGAAGTCGCGATGCCCGGCGACGCCGCGTTTGCGCCGGACGGCGCGCCGTCTGCGCTCTGGGACGCGGGCGCTTCCGAAGCAATGGGCTGGTTTGGTTCCGGCTGCCCGATTTCAGGCGCGATCGGCCGGTTCGTTGCCGTTGCCGCCGGGCGCTTCGGCCCGCAACCGGCCATGGCGAGCACCACCACCGCAAGCGCCAGCCGCGTCATGAGCTGCGCGGTACGCGGCTGTGCCGCTCCAGCTCGTCGGCCAGCTCGGCCAGCTTCGCCGAAGCCGTGCGCAGCGCCTTGGTCGAACCTGTCCTGACGTTCGGCACCACGTCGTCGTTGAACCACCGCGCAAACTCCTTCAATTCGTCCTGAATCTGGTTTGCCGCTCCACGCACTCGCGCGCCCGTCTCGCTCTTGTTGGCTGAAGGCACTTTTCACCTCTCGCATGCGGAAACTGCCGAGCCTCACGATTATCCGCGTGCCCGGCGGCGAGCGTCAATTGGCGTCCGGTCTTCGCCGGCTTACATCGCCGGTTGCCGGCGCGCAGGTCTGCGCAGGGCTGCTGCGGAACCTTATGCCATGCGCCACATCGATGAAGTAATCGCCACGGCCCTGCCAGGCCAGGGATGCAGGGGCTGAAGGGAAAGGCATTTAGACGAAGTGGCTTGCGCTGAATCGTCTGAGCATCAGGCAGCAGCTCTGGTTGCCTGCAAAACCCTGAAAGCTGTGCACGCCGCCGTACAAACCTGGCTCGCTCGCGCGCCTCAAACCAAGTAGTTCCCGCCTTTCGGGCCCCGCTGACGCTCAGCCCAAACTATCGGGAGTTGCGGATGCGGCCTGGTTCGCCTTGCGAGCTCTGAGGGAACTGCGCCCCGCGGAACGCCGTGACCATGCGCCGGTTTTTACAATTCGTGCTGTCGGCCGCTTTATGCGTCGAAATCGCCGCAGCTCAGGCGCCGCCGCCGCAATCGCCGTCCTCAACTTCACCCCAGCCGGCTGCGCAGTCGCCCATGCCGCAATCTGACGTCAGCCCCAGCGATAATCTTCCGCCCCGCGAGCCGCCACCCTCGCCCGGCGCCACGTTGAAAGAAGAAATCGAAGCCGGCATCAAGGCCCAGCCTGCCTGCCTCGGCGGCTATCAGCCGTGCGTGCTCACCTCGCGCGAAAAGCTGCGCATGTTCGAGCGCAAATCTTATTCGCCGTTTACCTTCGTCAACGCCGCCTTCGACGCCCTCTACTCCCAGATCTCAGGTGACGATTACGGGCCCGGCATGCGCGGCGTGGCCAAACGCTATGGCGCCAACCTCGCCGACACCGAAGCCCGCAGCTTCTTCCAGACCTACCTGTTTTCGTCGCTCTTTCACCAGGATCCGCGCTACCACCGCGTCGCCCGCGGAGGCCTTTTCTACCGCGCCTCTTACGCCGCCAGCCGCGTCCTCATCGGCCGCACCGACGATGGCCGCAGTACCCTGAACTGGCCTGAATTTCTCGGCGTCGCCGCCACGGTCACGCTGGGCAATGCCTATTACCCCGAGCAGGACCGCGGCCCCATCCGCACTCTGAGCCGCGGCTTCGGCAGCATCGCCTCCGACGCCGGCACCGAAGTCATGCGTGAATTCTGGCCTGACGTTCGCCGCGTCCTGCACCGCCACGAGCCCAAATCAGTCCAGCGCATCGAGCAGAAGATCAGCGCCATGAGCTCGCCCGCAGCTCCCGCCGGCAAAGATCCTTCACCTGAAAATTAAGATTCTGCGTTAAGATCCGCTGCTCGAGGCCGCCGAGGCCCGCTGCCGGTCCCACCCTTCCGGCACCGCCTGGCTGTCGGTGAAGCTCACCTGCGCAATCTCTTCCAGCGTCAGGTTCGGAATGCACAACTGCGGGTCGCCGCCAATCAGCGCCAGACTGTCGTCGCCGGTGTCCTGGCCCCGCACTGAATATTTCGTTCCCATGCCCCGGGTCTGCCCGGCAAAGCCATAAACCGGCTTCAGCAGCCGCGCCGTCAGCAGATGAAATGCCGCGCTCCGCCACTCCCAGATCACCGCATAACGCGCCCGGCAATAGGTGCGCAGCGAAGTTCCCATCCCCAGGCTGTGCTTGAGCGCGATTGCCAGTCGGTCGCCGTGCACCCACCACTCCGTCACGTATCCCCGCCGGCTGTTCAGTTGACGATCGGTGCACTTCCAAAGCATGGTTCCGGCCGGCAGCAGGTCCCGGCTGGTCGCGCGCCCCCGCCGAAAGAACTCCCGCGGCAGGCGCCCGTTATACGTATAGGTGGAATTAAACTCCGTCAGGCTGATGTCGGCGTTCAGCACGTCCAGCGACGTCACCACTTCCCGCCCGGCGCAGCCCGGCGTATCGTCCAGGATGCCGCTGCCGCGCTCGCCGCACGTCGGCCCGGGGATGCGCGATCTGGTCATCGTCGGCGGGCAGCGTACCTCACCTAAACTGGCGGCTGCAAGCAGTTTCCGCGCCTCTACGGTGTTTTTGGCGCCGCCTCCAGCTTGGCCGCCACTGTCTGGTAGAACTTCCACACATCGTCGCCCGCGCCTTCCGTCAGCCGCCGATAAATCTTCATCGAAGGAAACAGCTTCGCCCCGCGCACATTCAGCGTCAGCGTGGCAAAACTTGCCCCCGGATACGTCTCCATGGCCCACTCCCCGCCCCACCGCCGCCTCACCACTTCACCCAGATATCCGCCCCACAGCTTGCACATCACCACCATCTGCTCATCCACGCTCTGCTCGTGACCTTCGTCCCGGACCGCGCCCGCCGTCGCGCGCCCGCCCTTATCGTCGCCCGCCGCTGCGGAATCCGCCCCGCGCGCTCTCGCCTGCGCGCCCATAAATGCGCGATGCTCATCGCTCAACTGCGCCAGGATCCGCTCCAGCGCCTCCACGCTCTCACCGGAATAATCCAGCGTGGCGTTGAAGTCGCGCGCCAGCTCCGTCGCCCGCTCCGCGTATTCCTGCATCATCTCGTCCAGGCTGTTGTGCAGCATCGCCGCCATCTTCCCTCTCGCGCCCTCCACCGGACAGCCCTCAGCCGGGCCTACCCGTTCCTCGGCGTCTTCCTCAAATCAATTCCGAGCGCCTTGAACGCCTCATCCATGGTGCGCACCACGATCGTATCCGGACGCGTCTCCGCGCTCTTCGATTTATAAAGCAGCGCCAGCGCAAACGCCTTGTCTTCCACCGCCACAATCGCCCGCCGCGCGTTCGCTATCGGCGGCCGCTGGCTCGCCAGCCACTCCACCATGTCCGGCGTGACCGTCAGCCCCGTGATCTGCGAAAAATCGGCCACCACGTAGTATTCGCCCCGGTACGGCCCGCCCGAATCGATCATGTCTTTCTGCCGCCGCAGATCGTCGTTCGTCATCTCGCCCGTAAACCGCGAAATCACCAGGCGCCGCTGGTGATCAATTGTCATCGAAACACTCACCCGCTGCCGCCCCCCACGCCCATCCCTGCCCAGTGTAACCGCCCTTTCCCATCTGACCACCGCGCAAGGCCGCGGCAGCCAGCCCAAGGTAAGGAAGCGCAACATCATGATCTTCCCTGATCGCGCTCTCAAAGTATTGAAGGCTCTTCTCTACGTCAGCTCGGCTGTTGGCGTTCTGCACCAGGAAAAGGCCATTGAGATAGTCCTCGTAGGCGTCAGGAACCACAGGCCGCGAGGCCGCCAGCAACTGGCGCTCGGCGACGATAACTAAAGCAGCAGCAGCTTCGGATCGCGCACGGCTGGTCTGTGCTGCCCGGCCTCGGCCGCCAGGATGGTACGTGCGCAAGCGTGATGTAAAGCTTCCGGTTCAGTAGATGGTGTAGGCCGGGCCGGGATTGCGCACATCAGGCTTGCGCGCGACCAGCAACAGCGCGCCGATGCGCTTAAAGTCGTTCAGCTCATCCACATTCCTGAACCATCGCCCTGAGTAGGTTTCAGGGCTGGGCGTGGAATCCGGCACCTGGTGCGCTTCAACGCCTTCGAAGGCGTGCGCCTGCAGAAGCTTCACGTATTCTTCAATCGAACGCGCGTGCACCGGCACCTTGAGCTCTTCGGCCCAGCGCAGCGTACAAGGATTGTCGCGGTAAAGGTTGATCAGGATAAACAGCTTGCCTTTGGGGGCCATGACGCGAAACAACTCGGCGAGCACGCGGTCCTGGTCGGGATAGTAATAAAACGACTCGACCGAGAGCACTTTATCGAAAAAATTCTCTTCCCAGGGAATCTGGCTGGCTGAACCGCAAACGAACATCGCATTGTCGAAATCGCGCGAGGAGGCGCGCGCGCGGCGAATCATTTCGTCCGAAATGTCGAGCCCGACCACCTGCCCAAATCCCTCCGGGCCCTCGCCGACCATGCGGGCCAGGATTCTGGTGGCCCATCCGGCGCCGCACCCCAGGTCAAGAACGCGCTCGCCCGCGCGCAGTTCCATCCGCTGCAAAGTCTTGTGCGTGATATCGGCGTGGTGGGCCTCCATCTCCTCGCCTTTGCCCTGCTCAGCCCAGCGGTTGAACTCTTCGCGAAGCAGATCGTCAGTCGATGCGGTTTGCCGGTGATCCATAAAATGATTTTAAGCGAACGGCGGCTGAGAATCTCAAGCGCCCAAAGCTGCCGGCCTCGCCGAAGCACGCGCGGCTTTCACGCGAGCAGCACGCCATCGAAATTGCGCAATCGTGATAAAGTCGAACCCCACGTGAACAGCCCCGCTCCAAAACCCGCGCCGGCTTTGGTCTCCGGCGCCGTCGATCAGCCTCGGCTGCTTCGCAAGCTCACGCTGCTCGACACCACGATGTTGCTGGTCAGCGGCGTCATCGGCTCGGCAATTTTCCTGACCGCGCGCGACCTCGCCGGCCAACTGCCCACCCCGCTACTGTTTATGGGCGTGTGGCTGGCGGGAGGCGCGATTTCGCTGCTCGCCTGTTTCGCCTTCGCCGAACTCGGCGCCATGTTCCCTGAAGCCGGCGGCCAGTACATCTACTTACGCGAGGCCTACGGCGACCTGGCCGCGTTTCTGTTTGGCTGGATGTACTTCATGGTGGTGGGCACGGGCA
>JAJPJZ010000213.1 GCA_021323935.1 Terriglobia bacterium
ACCGAATCGTCCGTGTAGGTCACGGCATGGAATTTTTCGTAGCGGTCCTTAATTCCGCCGATGATCTTGATCGCGTCGTCTTCTGACGGCGGCGGAACTTTCACGCTCTGGAAGCGCCGCTCGAGCGAACGGTCTTTTTCAATGCTCTTGCGATATTCGCCCGGCGTGGTTGCGCCGATGCACTGAATTTCGCCGCGCGACAGCGCCGGCTTCAGGATGTTGGCGGCGTCGAGTGACCCTTCGGCCGAGCCCGCGCCGACCAAGGTATGCAGCTCGTCGATAAAGATGATCGAATTCTGTGACTCCATTAGCTCTTTCATGATGGTCTTCAGCCGCTCTTCGAATTGGCCGCGATACTTGGTGCCGGCCACGATCAGCGAAAGGTCGAGCGCCAGGATGCGCTTGTCGGAAAGGAACGACGGAACTTCGCCGTCTGAAATCCTTTGCGCCAGGCCTTCCACGATGGCGGTCTTGCCCACGCCGGGCTCGCCAATCAGCACCGGGTTGTTCTTAGTGCGGCGGCACAGGATCTGGATGACACGCTCGACTTCCTGCTCACGGCCCACCAGCGGATCAAGCTGCGAATCCATGGCAGCCTGCGTAAGGTCGCGCGAAAACTCCGAGAGCAGCGACGATTCGCGCTGCCGCTGCGGCGCCGCCTTTTCCTGCGTGGTGCGCGCCAGCTCCTCGCGAATGGTTGAAAGCCGCAGGCCGCGCTCGTGCAGGATTTCCGCCGCAAAGCACTTCTCTTCCCGCAGCAGCCCCAGCAAAAGATGCTCGGTCCCAATGTGCTTGTGCGAGAGCCGCTCGGCTTCCTCGGCCGCATACGCCAGCACCCGCTTGCATTCGTTTGAAAGCGGCAGGTCAACCGAAGTCGAGACCTTTTCGCGGATGGTGGTGTGGCCTTCAATCTGCTTGCGGATTGATTCCACCGAGGCGTGCGACCTCAAAAACCGGTTCGTCAGCGCCTTGTCTTCGCGCAGCAGCCCGAGCAGCAGGTGCTCGGTCTCAATGTACGGGCTGCCGAACTGGCTGGCCTCATACCGCGCAAAAAATATCACTCTGCGCGCCTTTTCGGTGTAGCGCTCAAACATTTAGGTAAACCTTATCCCTTCTGCGGCCCAAACCGTCTTCGGCCCCAACTCTGCGGCCCAATCGCCGGACGCCCTTCGGAACCCGCGCTTCCGAGACGCTAATGCCTGAGAAGCGATGAATCCATACTCCAAAAACCTTACGCCTCCGGCTCTGTAAACCCCGCCGGCGGCGGTTGCACTCTGCCATTCCGTTTGCTGGGAATCATGCGCTCTTTATTAAGAGAGCGGGAGTGATTCCGGGGAAACCTCCTGTATTTTGCCCTGCTGCAGGCGCAACACGCGGTCACAGCGGCGGGCAAAGGCAAGATTGTGGGTAGCGATGAGAGAAGTAAGGCCGTGCGCGCGATGTAAACTGCGAATCAAGTCAGAAACCGCTTCTGCCGTCTGGCTGTCGAGGTCGCCCGTGGGCTCATCGGCCAGCAGCAGCCTGGGCTGTGTGACCAGCGCCCGCGCCAGGGCCACGCGCTGCTGTTCACCGCCACTCAGCTCACCCGAGCGATGGCCGGCGCGCGGCCCAAGGCCCACGTCATGCAGCCAGCGGCGGGCCTGGTTCAGCGACTCGGCCGGATCCTCGCCGCGAATTAAAAGCGGCATTGCCACGTTCTCTTCGGCGGTGAATTCAGGCAGAAGATAATGAAACTGCCAGACGTAACCAATCTGGCGGTTGCGAAAGTCTGCCGCATCGTCTGCCTTCAGCGACCGGAGCCTGACGTGGGCGAAGTATAACTCCCCGTCGGAAGGGCTATCAAGGACGCCAACGATGTGAAGCAGCGTGCTCTTGCCCGATCCGCTCTGGCCGACGATGGCGACCAGTTCGCCCGGCGCCACCCGGAATGACAGATTGTCAAAGACCACTAATTCCGCGGCGCCGGAGCGATAAACCTTTCGCAAACCTTCGACCCGCAGAACACTTTCCGTTTCACCGGTGCACGTCCCGGCCTGTTCCATTGGATGCAGCGGTTCAGGCAATTGACTCAGCTCGAGGGCAGATGCCCATTTCCGCCTGTCTCCAATTTGCCGCTCCCGGCGCACTGGGCGCAAGCGAGCGGGCAACCTTCGCCCCATTAGAACATTGTTCACAGCGCGGGAGTATGTTGCTCAGGTGGTGACGAGGCGTTACCAGAGTACTGCCGGGGAACACCATGGAATCCGGGCGCCCGCACCCCAAGTTCCGCGCCGGATTGCGGGCGCGATGAGGCGAAACAAAATCCGCGGGCGGATTGCTGAATCTAACCACTATGCGGGTACGGCGCTTCGTTGGTTTCGTGGCAGCGATCCAGCTCATTCTGCTGGCGGTACATTTCCTGTTGTATGAGACGTGGGCTTTCTCGCCCACGGGGCCGGGCTATGGCTCGGGCTGGCTCGGCGTGATTACCGGGGTGCTGGCAGTGAGCTTTGTGGGAGCGTCGCTGCTGGCGTTCCGCTACAGCAACGCGGCGGTCAGGCTGTTCTACCGGGGGGCGGCGGTGTGGCTGGGATTGCTGACGTTCCTTTTCCTCGCGGCGGCAGTGTGCTGGATCGTGTTTTCGGCGGCGCAGCTCGTGGGCCTCAGCGTCAATTTCCACGGCATGGCGGAATGGCTGTTCGCAGGCGCGATTGCTGCCGGCGTCTATGGGCTGGTGAATGCGGGCGCAACCCGGATCACGCGGGCCAGCGTAAAGCTGCAGAACCTGCCCGAAGCCTGGCGCGGACGCAAGGCGGCGCTGGTGAGCGATATCCACCTGGGCCATGTGCGGAACAGCGGATTTTTGCGCGGCCTGGTGGCAAAGATCGTGAAAGAGGAGCCGGATGCGATCTTTATCGCCGGCGACCTGTTTGACGGAACGGCAATTGATGCGCCGCGCGCGGCGGCGCCGCTCCGCGAGCTGACGGCTCCGCATGGCGTGTATTTCGTGGCCGGCAACCACGAGCAGTTTGGCGACGACAGCCGCTTCCTGCCGGCGATTGCGGCGGCCGGTGTGCGGGTGCTCAACAACGAAAAAGTGGAAGTTGAAGGGCTGCAGATTGTGGGTGTTCCGTGGCGCAGCGCGACCCAGCACGGCCACCTGGCTTCAGCCTTGCAGGCAGCGAGCGTTGATCGCGGACGCGCCAGCATTTTGCTGACGCATGCGCCTGATTATCCGCACGTGGCCGAGGCCGCCGGAATCTCGCTGCAGCTTTCAGGGCACACGCACATGGGACAGTTTGTGCCGTGGAGCTGGCTGGCACGGCGTGTGTACCGGCGTTTTGTGTATGGGCTGAACCGCCTGGGCAACCTGCAGGTGTTTACTTCTTCGGGCGCCGGAACCTGGGGACCACCGCTGCGCCTGGGTTCGAACTCAGAAATCGTGGTGCTCGAATTTCAGTAGGCGCCGAGCCCGCAGCGGCCGGCGTTCAGGCGGCCAGGTTTGCACGCGCCATGATTTCAGCTTCGGCATCGAGCCAGTCGCGTTCCGCGTTTCCGTGGCAACAGCCGCGCTCGCAAAAGAGCTGATAGGCACGCTCGCGAATCTGCTGCAGGCGTTCAGGCGAATGCGTTATGGCAGGCGTGATTAAGGGGCAAGGGCGCAGGCTGGCGCACAGGGGCGGCGGCAGCCGCGACCGGCTCCAGGCCTGCGGATTGATTTTTTGTGCTTACGTGACCTCCTAGGCGCGCTCGGATGCGCTCCGGCCAGCAGCGGTTTACGCGCCATATCGCGCCACTCACTCCGGCGATTTTCACGAACTAATGGGCGCCGGCGGCGCCCGGTCCGCCGACGGGAAAGATGCGCAGCAGACGCTCCGGAAGCGGCGGCAGGGCAGGAAAAGGCGAATGCGGTTCGGCCTGGTACCAGTATGCGACGGAATAGAAATTGTCAGAGCGGGCGTTCGCGTGGCCATGCTCAATGGTGACGCGAATTGACCGGGTGAAAGGAATCGGTGAATCAAGGTGGAAGCGATAAACGCTGGAGCGGCTGCCGGCTTTTTCCTCGCCTTTGACGGGAGCGCCAAACGAGGAATAGGCAAACGGCCGATCGCCGAAGTCCCACGCGCCCAGGAAGTAATCTTCTGAGCCGGTGCCGTTGATGGAAGGCGTGCTCTCGCCATCCACAAAAATCATATCGTCCCCTTCACCCCACCAGCCGTCCTGGTTCTGCAGGACGGAAAGCGTGACGCCCACGAAGTGTCCCTCGCCGCGCGCTTCCAGAAAAACGTAGTTGCCGTCGCCGTTCAGGTTCTTGCGGTCGTCAACCCGAGGATCGCCGTTTGACGTCCAGTCGCTGACGGCGCCGCGGTTGGGCGCAGCCTGCCGGTATTGCGCGTGGAAGTAGCGCGTGTCAGCGGCGACGGGAGCGGCCCGCCAATCGATGTTGAAGTAGAAGGCGGCAGTCGGGATCTGCGAATCGTTGGTAACGGTGATGCGCGCGTGCCGGCGGAACGGCATAGGAAAAAAGGAATTCAGCGCCTTGATGCTGCCGACCTTCAGCGGCGAGGATTCGAATCGATGGTATTCGCCGAGGCCCTGGCCAAAGAAATCGCCAATGGGAGCTTCGACGCTGGGCGTGGCTTCTCCGTCCCAGTACATGCGCAGCACGATTGCCTTGAGGTGATCAGGGTCGCGGGTTGCAATCGTGCACCACAAGTGAGTGAGGACGCCGGGTCCGTTTTCATCGAGCAGGGTCAGGGTTCCGCCGGCGGGGATTTCACGGAAATCGGCGTTGCCGCCGGTGCGGTCGTAGCTGGAGGCGCGATGCTGAACGTAGATGTGCGGGTCAGCCAGCGAGGTGATGGCGGTGTTCTGCGCCCAGGCGCAGCAACCGAGCAGTGCGGCGGCAATTAGAGCTTTCATGGCGAGGGATTGTAAATCGCACTGCCGCCTTGCGGCAGCCGCGGGTTGGAAGCGGAACCCAGGGATGCAGGGCGGTGTCTAATGGCGAGCATGAATGTTGTGCCTGCAGTTGCGCAGGAGCTGCGGTTTGCGCTGCGCAGTTTGCGCAGGTCGCCGGCGCTCGCAATCACCGTGGTGGCGATCCTGGGAATCGGCATCGGGGCATCGACAGCGGTGTTCAGCGTGGTGGACGGCATCCTGTTTCGCAGCCTGCCTTATCCGCACGCCGAGCAACTGGTTTCATTCGGGCTGAAAGCGCCGATCGAGCCTGAAGAATTCATGCTGGGCAACGCGTATGCCGATTGGCGCAAGCAGCAGACTTCATTTGCGTCGGTGGCGGCATGGGGCGCGGGGCTGCGCGACTGCGACCTGACGGAGCAGAATCCAGCCCACCTGGGGTGCGCTGACGTGGAAGCCAGCCTGCTGGCCACGCTCGAAATCAAGCCGGTGATGGGGCGTAACTTCAGCGCGGAAGAAGACCTGCCCAATGGGCCGCGGACGGCGTTGATCAGCTACTCGCTGTGGCGAAGCCGATTTGCCGGCGATGCGGGAATTGTGGGCCGCAGGCTGATGCTCGATGGCCTGCCCACGGCGGTTGTGGGCGTGCTGCCTGCGAATTTTGAAATGCCCACGCTGCTCGGGGCAGATGTGTTGACGCCGCTTCAACTTCGGGTGGTGAATGCGCCGGGAGCAACCGGCCGGGTGCTGCGAACACTTGCGCGGCTTAAGCCCGGCGTCGGCGCAAAGCAGGCCGCGGCGGAGATGCGCTCCTACGCGCTCGCACACGATTGGATTCCGCCGCGCTTCCTGGCCGAAGTGCAATTCACGGTCAGGCCGCTGCGCGAGCGCCAGGTGGGCGATTACAAGACCGCGTCGGCCGCGCTGCTCGCGGCAGTGCTGGCGGTGTTGCTGATGGCGTGCGCCAACATCGCCAACCTGCTGCTGGCGCGCTCGGCCGGGCGCGAGCGCGAACGCGCGGTGCGCAGCGCGCTGGGCGCGAGCCGCGCTCGACTTTGGCTGGCAGCCATGGCCGAAAGCGCCACCCTGGCAATCGCCGGCGGCGCAGGCGGCCTGGCGGTGGGTGCAGTGTTGCTGCGAGGGCTGCTGCGAATGGCGCCGGCAGGCATTCCGCGGCTGGCGCAGGCACACTTTGAGTGGCGCGCCGCCGGGTTCGCTGCGCTCATTTCGCTGGTGAGCGCACTGCTGTTTGGGCTGGCGCCGGCGCTGCAACCGGCGCACATGGAGCGCCTGACCGCCGGCCAGGCGGTGCGCACCACGCGAGGCAGCCTGCGCCACTTGCTGGTGGCGGCGCAGATGGCCACCTGCATTGCCCTGCTGACCGCCGCATCATTGCTGCTGCGCAGCTTGTGGCAATTGGAAGCGGAGCCGCTCGGACTGAACGGCAAGCAAGTGATTGTGGCGCGCATCGCGCTCGGCCCGGCGCAATACGGGTCCGATATTGCGCGGCTGAACTTTTACGAGCAACTGGAAGCGCGCTTGCGCCAACTGCCGGGCTCGCCGCTCGTGGCGCTGAGCGACTCCGTGCCGCCTTCCGGCGCAATGCGCTCGCAACCTTACTTCGCCATGCTTCCTGAAGGCCGCGCACGCCTGCCGCAGGGCACGGGCGGCATGGTGGCGTGGCGCGCGGTGACGCCAGAATACTTTTCAGCGCTCCAGATCCCGATCGTTGAGGGCCGCGGCTTCACGGAGCAGGACCGCGGCCCGAACGAGCACGCCATCATCCTGAGCCAGTCGCTGGCCAAAAAGATGTTTGGCCACGAGCCGGCGCTCGGCAAGCGGCTGTAGCGCTTCCCTGACGACCAGACTTTTTACACCGTGATCGGAATTGCCGGCGACGTGAAGAACGGCGGCCTGATCTATGCCGACCCGGAATATTACGTTCCGCGGCGGCACCTGCCGCAGGACGCAACCGCCAGAACGGCGGTAGTGATTCGTTCGGCGCTGGCGCCGCAGTTGGTGAGCAACTGGGTGAGGAGCGTGGTGGGCGGCCTGGATGCCACGCTGCCGGTGCAGATCGAGAGCATGGACCAGCGCATTGGAGGCTTGCTGGCGAAGCCGCGCTTCGTTGCCGTGCTGCTCGGAATTTTTGCGGCCATGGCGCTGCTGCTGGCTGCCGTCGGCCTCTACGGCGTGACTGCGTTCCTGGTGACGCAGAGAACACAGGAGATCGGCGTGCGCATTGCGCTTGGCGCGACCCCACAGGCGATCGAAAGGCTGGTGGTCGGCGGCGCGGCAATCTGGGTAGGCGTAGGCGCGGCGGCCGGCCTGGGGCTGGCGCTGGGGAGCGCACGCGTGCTGCATGGCCTGTTGTATCGCGTGCCGGAGCGCGACCCGCTCGCGCTGGGCGCATCGCTGGGGCTGCTCGCGCTAGTGGCGCTGGTGGCGGCGTTTGTGCCGGCGCGGCGCGCAGCCAGGGTTGACCCGCTGGCGGCGCTCAGGCACGAGTAATCAGCGCAGCGGAGGAGCGGCGACGGCAGGATACCAATTGCCCACGCCGGCGGAAATTACAGCTCGAGCGCCATTTCGTTGGTGCGCTTGAAGCCAAGCTGCTCGTAGAGCGGGCGGCCGTCGTCGCTGGCGTGCAGGCCAACCGTGACGAAGCCATTCTGGCGGCACCAGGCGATCATCGCCTGCATCAGCGCGCGGGCGATGCCGCGGCGGCGATGTTCGCGCTCCACGTACAGGTTCAGGATCATGGCGCGGCGAGGCTCAGGCTGGCCGAGAATGCCGGGCCACGCGCTGACCACAATTCCTCCGCCGCCCAGCACGTTGCCGCTGCCGTCAACTGCCAAAAAGCCCCGATAAGAGCCTTCGGGCACGGCCGCGGTGAAGTATCGCTGCGCCGCCTGCTGCATGAGCGCGAGCGCGGCTTCGTCGCGGCGGCCCATGTCCCACCACATCATGCGGCGATGGTGCAGCAGCGTGGGCAGGTCGGCTACGGTGGCGGCGCGAATCGAAAGGGAGCCCGCCAGGCTTTGCTCTGGCGCTGGATCAGGTTGAGGCATATCGAATGGCGGCGCACTGCCGGGGAGCGATGCTCGCGCGAACAAAACGCGAGCGGGATGATGGCGAGATCTTCCGAATCATCCCGCTGATCAAGAACGGCTACTTGCGAATTTCGAAAAACTGGTTGAACGGGTTCTCAATGGGCAAGCGGCGGAAGCGGGTGAAGCCGGCAAGCTGCGCGATGCGGCGCATGTTGCCTTCGCCCATGCCGGCGCCGTAGCCCGCGCCGCCGTGGGCCAGCGAGCATGACATGCATTGCAGCATGCTGACGGAATAAAACGCCTTGCCGATGGGATTGATGTTTTCTTCCAGCCGGTCTTTGATGTGGGGCTCGATGGCAAACCAGGCGCCATCGTTCTTGAGCGCGCCGAAGATGGAACGCGCGCAGGCTTCGGGGCTGACCATGTCATGCACGCAATCGCAGGTCATGATGAGGTCGAACTTGCCGCCCTGCGGCAGCGAGTTGGATGAGCAGAGTTCAAAGCGCAGGTTGTCGAGGCCAAGCTCGCGTGCTTTGGCGGCAGCGTAATCAATGCCGGGCGCATAGTTGTCGAGCCCGACGAATTGCGACTTGGGGAAGGCGCGCGCCATTTCACGCAGCGCGGCACCGCGGCCGCAGCCCACGTCGGCGGCGACACAGCCGGCCTTCAGCTTTTCGAGCACCTCGGGCATAGCCGCGATCCACTGGGTGGCGAGGAAATTCTTGTAGCCGGGGCTGAAGAAGCGCTCGGTGCCGATGAAGGTGTCGTCGCCGTAATCAGCGTAGGGCACGCCACCGCCGTGCTGCATGTGGTGGATGATGCGCGGAATCAGGCGGTAGTGCTCAGGAATCATCTGGGCAAAGCCCATGGCGAACACTGGGCTGTCTTCATTGGCCAGCACCATGGCGTGCTCGGCGGGCAGCGTGAACGTGCCTTTCGCGGGGTCATACTTCAGGTATTCGCCGGCGGTCATGGCGGCGCACCACTCGCGCACGTAACGCTCGTTGAGGTTGCATTTGTCGGCGAGCTGGGCGGCGGTGAGCGGACCGCTCGATGCCAGCATCTTGAAGATGCCCAGGCGGTCACCCATGTAAACCAGCGGGCCGTTCATGGCGGCGGCGAGATCGCCGACCACCTTGTGGGCAAAATTCATCATCGCGTCGGGGTTCACAGGAGCTTTGGAAATTTCTGCGGAAGCCACGCTCTCCTCCCGGTGGGTTGCGTGCCGATTTTATAACGAAATCGGGCAGAACAGCGCGATTCACGCGCGCGAACGCGGGCTACTCATAGCGCAAGGCTTCAGCCGGGAACACGCGAGCTGCGGAGCGTGAAGGATAGATGGTCGCGATGAACGACACGCCGATGGCGACGGCGGCGACCAGCAGGCCATCAAGCGCGCGCGGCGCGAACGGAACGTAATCGAGCGAGTAGACCTCCGGCGAAAGCGAGATCCAGTGGTAGTGCCCGCCCGCCCAGGCCAGCAGGTAGCCGGCGATGAGGCCAAACAGCGTGCCGACGATGCCGATCAGCACGCCTTGAGCGATGAACACACGCTGTACCTGGCGCTTGCGGGCGCCCAGCGACATCAGCACGGCGATGTCGCGAGTTTTTTCCATGACCATCATGATCAGCGAGATCAGGATATTGAGCGCGGCGACGAAAACAATCAGCGCGATGGTGATGAACGTGACCACGCGCTCCAGGCGCAGCGCGCGGAACAAGGCGCGGTTCTGCTCCATCCAGTTGGTGGTCTGAAAGCCGGGGCCGGCGGCTTGTTCAAGCTCCTGGCCAACCTGAGGAGCGCGGTAAATGTCATCGATCTTGAATTCGATGACGGAGGCAATGTCGGGCTCGGATTCGAGCTGCTGCGCATCGCTGAGCCGTATCAGCGCCCAGGCATTGTCGTAATCGAAGAAGCCGGTTTGCATGATGCCGGCCACGCGAAAACGTTCGTACTTGGGAATCAGGCCGAAGGGCGTGATCTCACCTTGCGGGCTGGTGATGAGCACAAGCTCGCCGGGCTGAGCGCCCAGGTTATAAGCCAGGTCCTTACCCAGGATGATGGGCGGGTAAGCGGGATAGGCGCCTGCGGCGGCGGGCGGCAGCTGCGCAGTGGGAGCGGTGGGCTCCAGTTCGGCGGCTGACCCTTCCTTGACGGAGGAAAGCAACTGGCTCACCTTGCGCTCGTATTGCGGCAGGATGCCTTTGAGCAGTCCGACGCTGGCGCGAGCGCCGCGCGAGATCATGACCTGCTCGTACATCGCGGGCGCCGCAGCAATGACGTGCGGCTCGTGCGAGAGGCGGTCGGTGAGCTCGACGTAATTATGAATGCCATCAGCAGCGATGCGCTCAAGCTGCACGTGCGAGGTGGCGGAGAGCAGCCGGTCCTGCAGATCCTGGCGAAATCCGTTGGTGATGGCCAGCGCAATGATGAGCGACGCTACGCCGGCGGCGACGCCAACGACGGAAATTGCCGTGATGACGCCGATGACCGCCTGCCGGCGCTTGGCACGAAGATAGCGGGAAGCGATGAAGAGCTCGAATCTCATGCTGTCGGTGGCCGCCGTTCGCTGCTGCCGGCAGTTGCAGTGATGCGCGAGGCGCTTGCAGGCGCAGGCCTGGAGCCCGGTTGCGGCGATGGGCCGCGCAAAGCCGGAAAAAATGCCGGCACTCGCCGCCTGTACCCACGATACTCTTCGCCAAAACGCGCTTCGAGTTCGCGCTCTTCCATGCGGATCATTACGGCGCCGGCGGCAACTGCCCAGGCAATCAGCAGCCAGACCACTGCCAATCCGCTGCCGAGCGCCCAGCCCACCATTTCAAGCAGGTGCCCGAGGTAAACCGGGTGGCGCAGGCGCGAACGAACACCGGCAGTGGCGAGGCGCTGCTGGTGCGGAGCGCGCTCCAATTCCGGGCGGCCTGCCAGTTGCGATCCGGAGAAGCCCTGGTGCGCGGCGCGATACAGCCAGAAGCCGGCAAGCAGAAACGGCGCAGCCGCAAACCACATCCACGGCGAGCTGTAGAGGCGAGGAAGACGCCAGCGCCAAGTCACAAGAACGGTGGCTGCAATGAAGCAGGCCCAGATCGGCAGCAGCGCGTAATAAGGCGAGCGGCGCTGCCGTCGCCAGTAGCCCGCGAACGGATGCGCCGCGAACCAGAACAGCGGGACGGTGGAATATCCGCAGCAGAGCAACCAGACGATGGTGAGCAGTGCGCGCAAGGATCAGTGTAAACAACTGCGATGCTCCTGCCGGGCCGGCGCAGCCGCGAGGAACATCGCGCGGCAACCTGGGAGGAGCAGAGTGTTGCACGGGCCGCTACTGCACCTGCAGCATGCGATCGAGGGCGACGCGCGCCCAATGTTTCACACCCACCGGTACTGTGACCTGGTTCACCACTTCGCCTTCCAGCAGACTTTCAAGCGACCAGCAAAGATGCTGCGGCGAAATGCGGAACATGGTGGTGCAGAGGCAGCCGCTCTCGTCAAGCGAGATGACGTGCTTGCCCTCGGGCGCATGCTGGCGCGCCAGCCGATTGACCAGGTGAATTTCAGTGCCCACGGCGAAGCTCGAGCCGCGCGGCGCGTCAGCGATGATCTTTATCAGGCGATCGGTCGAGCCTATGGCGTCAGCCTGCCGGCAAACTTCCCACCGGCACTCGGGATGGACGATGACCTGCATGCCGGGAAAATGGCGGCGGACGCGGTCCACGTGCTCGGGCAGGAAGCGCTGATGCACCGAGCAGTGGCCCTTCCACAGGATCACGCGCGCGCTGCGAAGTCGCTCAGGCGAGTTGCCGCCGTAGATCATGAAAGGGTCCCACACCGCCATTTCGGCCATCGGAATTCCCATGGCAAAGGCGGTGTTGCGGCCCAGATGCTGATCGGGAAGAAAGAGAATTTTTTGGGCCTGGGCGAACGCCCAGCGGAACGCGCCTGCCGCGTTTGAAGAAGTGCAAACCAACCCGCCGCGCTCGCCGCAAAAGGCTTTGATGGCAGCGGTTGAGTTCATGTAGGTGAGCGGCAGCGTGGCCCGGGCGATGCCGAGTTGCTCAAGCTGTTCCCAGCAGGCCTCGACTTCGGCGATGTTGGCCATATCGGCCATTGAGCAGCCGGCGTTCAGGTCAGGCAGGATGACCTGCTGGCCTTCACGGCTGAGCACGTCAGCCGATTCAGCCATGAAGTGCACGCCGCAAAAAATGATGTAGCGCGCGCCGGTTTGTGAGGCGACCTGCGACAGGCGGTAAGAATCGCCGCAAAAATCGGCGAAGCGAATCACCTCATCGCGCTGGTAATGATGGCCGAGGATCACCACGTCGCTTCCCAAGGCTTGTTTGGCCGAGGCGATGCGAGCATCCATGGAGGAATCGGGAAGGGACAGGTAGTTTTCAAGACCGCACGCAGCAGCAGCAGTAGACAATTGTGTTCCGCCTTCAGCCCTGCCGGCGAAACCGGCTGGGCGGGGATGTTGAAAGCACTAAGCACTTCCGCCGGTTCCAGTCTTTGCTTCACGGCAAGACGGAGTTGTTGAAACCGGCAGTTCGTCAATCTTTGGATGTCATGCCACGCGGCACGGTCGCACAATCATTGGGCACGCAAGCAGCAGGAATCCTGCATTGATTGTCGCAGCAGGGGCGCGCTCAGGCAAGCTGCCGCAGATGGCGTGAAAACAACGCGAGGCGTAATGGTACGCTTCCACAGGCGAAAAGGGGCGCATCCTAACTCTTTTGGATATGTGGGACAGACGTGCAGCGCGGGTATTGGTGACGGTGCTGCTGATTGCGGCGCTGCTGGCCTTCTGCTGGGCGGCGTGGCGCACGCTGATGGCGTTCGTTTTTGCCATCTTTTTTGCGTACCTGCTGGAGGCGCCGGTCGAGCGGCTGACGCCACTGCTGAAAGGCTCGCGTAAAGCGGCGGTTGCGGCGGTGTATGTAATGATGCTGGCGGGCATAGCACTGCTGCTGCTGCTGGCGGCACCGCGCGTGGTGCACGAGGCGCAGCGCTTTTCGCAGCAACTGCCGCAAATCGAACAGAAGCTGGCCAGCGGCCAGATTGCCTATTCGGTGGGTAACCAGCGGGGCTGGAGCGCCGAAACCGAGCGCAAGGTGCAGGAATTCCTGGCGTCGCACAGCGAGAAGATTGTTTCAGTGATGCAGGACCTGGTCGCGCGCGCGACCCGGACCATTACCAGCATGTGGTGGCTGCTGCTGGTGCCCATCCTGGCGGTGTTTTTCCTCCTAGGCGGGAAAAAATTCCGTGCGACGCTGGTGGGCGCCGCCGAGATTCGCGATCGCCGGCTGGTAACGCAGTTAGTGAACGACATGGATGCCATGCTGGGCCACTTCATCCGCACCCAACTGGCGCTGGCCGGCCTGGCGATGCTGGTGCTGACGCTGGCTTTCTGGGCGATGCGCGTGCCGTATGCGTTCGCCCTGGGTCCGGCGGCAGGCGCGCTCGAATTCATCCCGGTGATCGGGCCGATTATTGGCGGCGCGCTGGCGCTGGGCATTGCGTTTGTGGGCCAGTACCACCACCTCATCATTCTGCTGGTCGTGCTGCTGGTGTGGCGAGGCATACAGGATTACGTGAACTCGCCGAAGATCATGGGCTCGAAGCTGGAACTGCATCCGCTGGCGGTGCTGTTCGGCGTTCTGGCGGGCGGTGAGGTGGGCGGCGTGATCGGAGTATTTCTTTCGATTCCGGTGATGGCGGCGGCGCGGATTGTGTGGCGCGCCTGGCGCACCTACCGCACCCCCACCGTAAGCCTGGCGGGAACGCCGGCGGCGGATTCACACACCGCCGCAACCGTGACGCCGGCCATCAATTCGACCACGCGCGGTGCGGTTGCCCTGCCCAACCAACCATAAGAGCGCCGCGGCTCCGCACAAAAGCTCCTGCGTGCAGAAAAAGGCGTGCCGGGCGACAACCGTTTGTGCGACGATAGCCAGAACCAGTGCCAAGCTGAGGACGGCAGACACAGGGTCCTATTTTTCGTTGCATGACAGATTTGCTGATGGAAACAGTTGCGGCGCTCGGAGCCGTGGGCGCCGGCTGCGGCATGGGCTATTACGCCCTGTGCCTGGCCGGCATGCTGTCGTTTCGGCGGGCGCACCGGCCGCGAAAAGCTCGCCCAGCCGACGTTGCCCCCAGAGCGGCGGGCGAGGGCGCAGCGCAGTTGTGGCCGCCGGTTTCAATTCTGAAGCCGCTCAAAGGCACCGACCCTGAAATTTTCGAGAGCTTCCGCAGCCACTGTCTGCAGGACTACCTTCAGTATGAGCTGATTTTCGGCGTCAGCGATCCTCAAGACCCTGCCATTCCGCTGGTGGAGCGGCTGCAGCGCGAGTTTCCTGAGCGCAGCATCAGGCTGGTGTTCTGCCGTGAAGCGCTGGGCACGAACATGAAGGTCAGCAATTTGATCCAGATGCTGCCGGAGGCGCGCTACCAGCACGTAATCGTAAACGATAGCGACATCTGCGTTCCGCCCGATTACCTGCGGCAGGTAATGGCGGCGTTTGCTGCGCCCGAGGTCGGCATGGTGACGTGCATGTACCGCGGGCAGGCGCCGGCGAACGGCAGCTCCACGTTGGGCGCGAAGCTGGAGGCCCTGGGCATCAGCACGGAGTTCCACGCCGGGGTGCTGGCGGCGCGAAAGCTGGAGGGCGGAATCCATTTTGCGCTCGGGTCAACGCTGGCGCTGACGCGCGATGCGCTCGAGGCCATCGGCGGCTTCTGGCCGCTGGTCGATTATCTGGCGGATGATTTCGAGCTCGGACTGCGCGTGGCGCACGCCGGATACCGCGTAGAGCTGGCGCCGGTAGTAGTCGATACGCATGTTCCGCCGTATGGATTGAGCGACTTTTTCCGCCATCAGTTGCGCTGGGCGCGCAGCACGCGGCACTCGCGCAAGCGAGGATGGGCGGGCGTTTGCCTCACCTTTGCCCTGCCCTGGGCGGCGCTGGCGGTGGCGGCCTCAGGCGGGGCGCTGTGGAGCTGGTCGATGCTGGCGCTGGCCACCGTCATGCGGCTGGCGGTGGCCGTGGCGGTCGGCTGGGGCGTGCTGCGCGATCGCCAGGTGCTGCGCTGGTGGTACCTGGTACCGCTGCGCGATTTCGTCGGGCTGGCGGTGTGGGTCGCGAGCTACACCGGCGACACCGTGGCATGGCGCGGCGACGAGTTCATCCTGAAAGACGGCAAGCTCTTCCGCAATCGCCATGAGCTTGCCGTGGGAGGCGACTAGACGCTGTTCTGTTTTACGCGGCGCGGCGCTGGCGCGAACGGCTGCTCGAACTGCCCCGCTTTTTCCCGCTGCTGCCCTGCTCGGCGCTCTCGCGGCTCACCAGCTTGTTGAAGTTACTGCGCTGCCCTCCCGAGGTTTCATCCTGCACCAGCAACGCCAGGTTGCGATCTTCAAACACCTGGAACCATTCTTCCCATTCGATGGGCTTTAGCGATTGCTCACCGCTGTAGCCGGGGAAATCGAGGCGAATGATGCCGATTTCGTTGGGGCCGGTGTTGCGCCCGGTGCCGCGCACGCATGAAGGCTGCGCGTTGCGGGCCTCTGCCCACTCACGAATCTCATCGCGATCGATCAAGACGCGGCTGGATGAGCGGCTGCGAGAGCCTGCGCTGCGGCTGCGGCTGCTGCCGTTGCCGGGGGCTGATGCGCTACTGCGGCGCGCTGAGCCAGACTTGCGCGCACTCGACGACGCCGCCCGCGTGCGCGAACCGTTTGAGCGCGATGACGAACGCGATGACGTGCTGCGCGATGATGTGTTGCGCGATGACGCGTTCCGAGTGCTGCTGCCGCCATGCTCAGGGCACTGGCAGTCGGCCGGGTGACGTTCCGTACCGCTGGAACGGCGCGACACCGCGCGTGAATTGCTCTGCTTGCCGCTGCTGCGGGCCTGCTGACGTGTTGCCATACTTCCTCCTTCTCGAGGAGTACGATGCGGCAAAAAGCAATTTCAGCTTGCCTGATCTGGCAGCGCGGCGTCGTCGCCGAAGGCGAAGAGTCGAGGCGAATAGTCGTCTGGGGCCACAACGCCGGCAGCTCGGGCGTTTGCGTCAGCCGGTCTGCGCCTGCAGCGACGTGCGGCCCTCGGGGCTTTGATTAAACTCGCGCGCGGCACGGCGGCCGAGCGCGGTCAGCGGCGACTCGGAAACTGCAGTCTTGCTCTCCTTGCCTAAGTGGCGGCTGTGGTCGCCGGTGGGGTTGGGCAGCATGCGATTGACGAGCGAAAGCGCGTCGCTCACCAGCCCGGGAGCAATGCCGTGAGCGGTGGCCAGCAGCCGCGCCTGCGGTGTAATGATGATTTCAGCTCTTCCCTGCCGCACGGCGCGCACAATCTTTTCCGCGGCGCGCTCAGCCGCAATCGAAACCAGCGGCAAGGTTGATCCCAGGCTGAACCAGGAATACTCGGCGCGATTGTTGCCGTTGAAGCGGGCATTCACATAGGATCCGGTGCGCATCAGCCCCGGGCACACGGTGGTGACCTTGATGCCGTAGCGGCCTACTTCGGCATGCAGCCCTTCGGAGAAGCCGACTGCGGCGAATTTGGCGCAGTCGTAGGGCAACAGGTGAGGCACAGCGACCTTGCCGCCGATGGAGGCGATGTTGGCGATGCGTCCGGTACCGCGCGCCAGCATTTGCGGCAACACGGCAAGCGTGGGGTAGACGATGCCCCAGAACATCACGCGCATGGCCTCGTCATAATCTTCGACGGTTTGGGTGTGAATTGGACCGACGGTGATCACGCCGGCATTGTTAACCAGGACGTCGATGCCGCCGAAGCGGTCGCTGGCCTGCTCGATCATGCGTTCGACCTGGGCACGGTCGGTGACGTCGCAAACCACGGCGGTGATGCTGCCCGCCCCGCGGCGCCGCAAATCCTCAGCTGCGCGCTCAAGCTCTTCGGAGTCGCGGGCGCAAATCACCACATTGCAGCCGAGCGCGCCGAACTGGCGGGCCAGCTCGAAGCCGAGGCCGCGCGAGCTGCCGGTAATCAGGACAGTCTTGCCGTCGAGCTCTGCTCCCTGGCGCAGGCGCCGTGCCAGCATCAAAGCCGTGGCGCCGGCGGCAACGCCGGCAGTCACTCCGGCAGCGGTTCCCAGAGCGAGGCCGCCCATGGCCAGCCACTTCATGCGGCGCATCGCGCCGCGCGTGCCTTCGAGAAATTCAGGCCCGGCGACCACGCCGACCCCGGCTTCAACTCCCTTGCGAGCAGCCTTGAAAGCTGCGCGGCGTATGCGGCGTGTGCGATTCATGATTCCTTCACCTGTCCGTAGTTAAGCAGACTGACGATCACGACGCCACCTGCGATGTTGCCGAGCGTGGCCAGCAGCAGCCAGTGGCCGTAGGCGGCGTAAGTGGCGTCGCCGTGGACGACGGCCGAGAGAATTTCACCGCTAGTTGCGATGCAGTGCGCCAGGCGAGCGATGCCGACCACGAAGGTGAGCAGCCACGTCATGGCAAGCTGGCCGATGGTCCAGTGCGAGGCTGTGACCATCCAGGCCACGAGCGCAATGAGCCAGCCGCCGATGACGGCGCTCCAGAAAATGTGCGACCCGGATTGCGAAACCGCTTCTCCGCCCATGCGAACCAGCGCGTCAGAGATGCTCCCCTTCAGAGCGCCAGTGCGGATGGCGAGTGCGGCGAAAGCCGCCGCCCCGGCGACGTTGCTCACGAATACGACCAGCCACAATCGCGCCGTGTTGATGAGGTCGCGCTTCTTGCGCTCATCGAGGATCACGATCACCGGGTACAGCGTGTTTTCGGTGAACAACTGGCCGCGGCCGATGATGACCGCGATAAACCCGATCGGATAAAAAAGGAACGCCGCGAAATCGGCCCATCCGCCAGGAGGGAGCGTGGCGTGAACCGCGGCAACGCTCAACCCGGTCAGGCCCATGGTAAGGCCGCCGGTCAGGCCGGAAAACGCCAGCGCGCGTGATGAGCGCTGCAACTCATCGCGCGCGTTCTTGAGTGCGGCAGAAAATATTTCGCTTGCGCTGCGGCGCCCGCTGTCCGCCATTGAATTTTCGTCACCGGCCATATCGAACCTAAGGTAGATGCGAATTTCGCGGCCTGCGCCGATGAAGTTGCCAAGCGGCACAATCGGGCAAGCCGGAATCGAACCAGCTATGGCTGAAGTTTCGATTTTGACGGTGGGCTGCGACTGGTCATTGCGCCAGGCGCCGGCGGGCGCACTGGGCCGCCCGCACTCGGTTTCGTTTGCCGAAGACCTGGCGGAATGCCAAACCATCCTGGGGGAGCGCAGGTTTCACGTGCTGGTAATCGGGCCGGCGCTTGGGGAAGGCGACCAGAACGCGGCCGCCGAGCTGGCAAAGCGAAACGGCGCGCGGTCGCTGCTGCTCTATGCGGGCAACGCTGCACCGCTAGTGCCGGCTGACGCCGCGGTCGGCGTGCGCTGGACGATGCTCGAGCTGGTAAAGGCGCTGGAGCAGCTTGCCTCCACGATACCGCTTAGCTGATCGTTAGCGGCCGCGCGCCAGCACGATGGTCATGTCGTCTGGCTGTTCGGCGCCGCCAATCCAATCGGTCACGGCGGCGAGGATCTCTTCGCCAATGCGGGCGAGCGGCAGGGCCGAGTGCTCGCGCACCAACTCGATCAGCCTGGCCTCGCCGAATTCGCCGAACTCGTTCTCCGGCTCCGTGATGCCGTCGCTGTAGGCCAGAAAAATGTCGTCGCGACCGAGTTCGACCGATTCCTGCTCATATTGCATGTTGTCGAACAAACCGACGACCATTCCGCCGGCTTCAAGGCGCTGAAGCTGGCCATCAGGCGAGAGGATGATGGGCGCCAAATGCCCGCCGTTGGAGTATGTAAGCCGCCGCGAGACGCCGTTGTATTCGCCCAAAAACAGCGTCGCGTACTTGGAAGCCGGCGTGGACTGATACAGATGCGTATTCAGCAATTCAAGCCACTGCGCCGGCGAGAGCTCAAGCATGCCGCTCGAGCCGACGCTGGTTCCGTGCAGCGCGCGCGTGGCAACCGCGGCCGCCATTGCGGGCTGCGCGGCCACTTCGCGCGAATGCAGCACCAGGAATGAGCGCACCGCCGAGTGCAGCGTAGCCATCAGCAGCGCCGCGGAAATGCCCTTGCCGCTGATATCGCCGACCGCTATGGCCATCTGCTCAGGCGCAAGCGGAAGAAAATCATAATAATCGCCGCTGACGCTGCGCGCCGGCCGGCACACGCCGTACACCTCGAGCGACTGCAGTTGCGTGACGTGCTGCGGGAAGAGCTGGTTCTGCACTTCCTGTGCGATGGCCAATTCGCTTTCGATGCGCTGCTTTTCCTTCTGCTCGGCCAGCAGCTTCTCGAGCGAAGCCGTCATGGAATTGAACGAGCTTTCGAGAGCGGCGAGTTGATCGGCGCTGCGAATCGGGATACGGCGGGAAAAATCGCCGCGGTTGACGTGCTGCGTGGCGCGATACAGCTCCGACACTGACAACGTGATGGTCCGAGTAAGCCGCAGGCCGACAGCCGCCGCGATCAGCTCGATGACGGCAAAAATGGCCGCCACTACGAACAGCGCAATGAGCAGGTAGTTGGAGAGCGGGCCGAGCGTGGACCCGAGGCGCGCGTAAAGCAGCGAGCTGCGGGTCGTGACCGCGATCAGGAACTCGCCGTAGTGGTCGGCGCCGCTCTGCCAGTCGCGCACTGAAAGTTGCGCCGGGAAGCTGAAGGACCAGTCGAGCAGGCCCTGCGCCGGCGCGAGGCTTCCGCCACGCGCAATGGGCGGATTGCCGGGGAAGATGGTGATGGTTCCGAGGCCCTGCGAAATCCGCGTCAGTAGGGCGTTATCGACGGGCTCCGACGACGCCACGATGACGCGGGCAGCGCCAGCGTTGAGCTCGCGCACGGCCGTGAGCTGCAGATGGCGCGGCGAGGTCAAAACGATCTCGTGGAATTCGCCTGCGCGGTCCTGGCTGAGCTGGTGCAATATCCAGGCTGGGACAGCGGCGCTGCTTTCGTGCTGTGCGCCGGCGCGCAGCGTGTATTCGCGCCCTGCATACCAGAAACTCAGCGAGCGCTGGCGGTCTTGCGCGAGGCGGTCGCTCGAGGGCAGCAGTTCGGCGGCGCGCTCCGGGCTGGCGCCCGAGCGCAGCTCTGTGGCGATTTGCGCGGCGACTTCATTGTTGCCGGAGGCAACCGACGCCAGCTCCGCCCGCAGGTCGGAGGTAGCCAGAAAAGTGGCGAACTGCCCGGCCAGGAACCAACCGGCCACCACGAACATGATGAGCAGCAGCGCCACCGGAATGACGCCGATGAAAACATACGTGACAATCAGGCGGTTGCGCAGCCGCCACATCACGTGCCGGCGCACGTAGCGGAACAGCAGGATGAGCACCAGCAACGTGGCAGGAAAAGACAGGCCGCGGCCCCACGAGCCCAGTGACGCTCCCAGGCGCACGCCGCCGAGAGCGCCGCATAAGGCCGAAGCCGCCAGGAGCCCAAGCACCACCGCCCATAAATAGAGCGTGATGCGCGCCAGGATGGTTCGCGGCACCAACCCTGCGGCTGCAATCCTGCGGCGCACGTGGAACAACGCGTTCATGGTAGAGCCTGCCTGATTATAGGGCGAGCGCTCGGGGAATTTGACCTGCAGAATTGCACTTCGCCCGCAGCGCGCCGCTGATTAATCAATACGAATTCGCCGGGGCGCCGGTTCGCGGCTAAATTTCCGGGTAAAAATCGAAGAACGCCTCAAGGCTGGTCTTGAGCTGGCGCTCGATGTCTTCTTTGCTGCCCTCGAGCAGGTGCATGGTCACGCGAGCTTCGCGGCCGTTCTTGAGCTTAATGGGCGCGTCGCCAAGTTCGGCGATTTCGTCGGAAGGAAGCAGGCGCATGCCGTAGATGAGTGCAAGGTTGGCCATGCCGCTAGTCTAAACGCAGCGCGCGTCAGGAACGGTAATCGGCGTTGATGCGGACGTACTCGGCCGTGAGGTCATTGGTCAGCAACCAGGCTGAGGCGCGCCCCGCGCCCAGCGAGACGCGGATTTCATAAACGGGTTGCGACATGTAGCGGTGCGCTGTCTTTTCGTCGAAGCTGCAGGCTTCGCCGCGCCGGCAAACCTGCTGCGCGCCGAACCAGATGTCGATTTTCGCGGCGTCGGCCTCAATTCCGCTTCTGCCGATTGCCGCCAGAATGCGGCCCCAGTTCGGGTCTGCGCCCGCCCATGCAGTCTTGACCAGCAATGAAGTTGCGATGCAAGCGGCCACGCGTCGCGCCTCGCGCTCGCTGCGGCTGCGTTCGATGCGGAGGCGAACCACGTGCTGGATGCCTTCGCCGTCACCAACGATCTGCTGCGCCAGGGAAGAACACACGTCTTTCAGCGCGCGGCGAAACTCGCGCTCGGCGGGGCCTTTCAGTAAAACGCCGGACGCACCGCTCGCGAGCAGGGCCAGCGTGTCGTTGGTGGAAGTATCGCCATCGACGCTGATGCAGTTGAACGATTCGCTGCATGCCTCGGCAAGCAAAGTGTTCAGGCGCTCGGGGCGGGCGGCAATGTCAGTGAAGATATACGCCAGCATCGTGGCCATCTGGGGGTGAATCATTCCGGCGCCTTTTGCGACGCCGAGCAGAGTCACGCTATTTGCGCCGCGCCCGGAACAAGCGCCGGCCATTTTGGGCCGGGTGTCGGTCGTCATGATGGCGCGCGCAAAATCGTGAGCGCCCGCAGAACTGGAACTGAGCGACGCCACCAGTTGCGGCAGCGCCGCCATGATCCGCCCGGCGGGAAGCGCCACGCCGATAACTCCGGTCGAAGAAGGCAGCACCTGGTGCTCGCCGCACGCCAGCAGCTTTGCCGCGCGTGCACAAGTATCGGCGCAATCGCGCATGCCGCGCTTGCCGGTGGCGCAGTTCGCGTTGCCTGAATTCACGATCAGGGCGCGCAGCGTGCCTCGCGATTTTTTGAAATTGCGGGCGCCAACCAGCAGCGGCGCAGCCTTGACCCGGTTCGTAGTGAACAGCACGGCCGCAGCGGCGCCGGCAGGCGCTTCCGCCATCGCGAGGTCAAGCCGGTCGCGATACTTGATGCCGGCAGCCACTGCGCCAAAGCGAAACCCGCTCGGCACGGCAAAACTCGTCGGTGAGGCGGGCGTCTGCATAGGCAATCAGCAGTCCTGCCGAGTCATCGCAGCGTAACCAGTTCGTGGCGCGCGAGCAGCGGTTGCGGCATCTTGATCGCGTCAGGCATTGAAACCCGCGCATAAAGCATCGGTACTTCATCGCAGCAATGCAGGCGCGGGCAGGCAAGGCAATCTTTAAAGATCTTGTCGGGAAGGTCTTCGCGGCGGCCGGGGGCGAAGCCGAGCCGCTCAAAGAATGCAGGAATTCGCGTGAACAGGCAGATGCTGCCGATGTTGTGGCGGCGAGCGTCGCGAATGAGCGAGCGCACCACGCGCCGCCCCGCGCCCTGACGCCGCGCCCGCGGTGAAACTGCGATGGAGCGCACTTCGCAAAGATGCGGCCCGTAGATGTGCAGCGCGCCGCAGGCGATAACGCTGCCGCCGGATTCGACGACGACGAAATCGCGGATGTTCTCGCAAACATCGGCAAACGATCGCGGCAACAATGTGCCGTCGCCCGAGTATTGCGCGATGAGCCGATGGATGGCCTCGGCATCAGGAAGCATGGCCCTACGCGTGCGCAAACGAGGCCTCCTGAAGCTGCTGCAACGACGCGCGAACCTCAGCCAGCGCAGCCTTGACCTGCCGCGGCGCGGTCCCGCCGGCCACGTTGTGCTCGGCAATCACGCAACCGAGCTCAAGGGCTGCAGGAAAATCTTCACCCAGCAGCTCACTGAATTCGCCTCGCTCCGCGGCTGAAAGCGATTCGAGCGTGCAGCCTTGCTCGAGGCACTTTCGCACCATCCGGCCTACGACCTCATGCGCGCGCCGGAAGGGCATGCCTTTGCGGACCAGGTAATTGGCTGCGGCCGTCGCATTCAAAAATCCGCTGGCGGCGGCTTGGTGCATGCGGTCGCAATCGAACTCGACGGCGCGGAGAAAATCGGCGGCGATCCGCAGTGCATCGCGGGTGGCATCGGCAGCGGCAAACAGCGGCTCCTGCGTTTCCTGCAAGTCGCGGTTATAGGTGAGCGGCAGGCCCTTCACGGTGAGCAACACTGCGCTGGCGGCGCCGGCGATATGGCCGGCCTTGCCGCGCAACAGCTCCATGGCGTCGGGATTTTTCTTCTGCGGCATGGCGCTCGAGCCGGTAGCAAACGCGTCAGGCAGCAACACGAAGCCAAATTCAACCGAGCAATACAGGACAAAATCTTCAGCCATGCGGCTGAGATGAACCGCCACGAGCGCCAACGCGTTGAGGAATTCGATTTCAAAGTCGCGGTCGCTCACTGCGTCCATGCTGTTCGCGCTGATGGCATCAAAGCCGAGTTCGCGCGCCATGGCGCGGCGGTCAAGCGGGAAGCTGCACCCGGCCACAGCGCCCGAACCGAGCGGCAGCACGTTGACGCGCTTGCGGCACTCGGCCAGGCGACCGGCATCGCGCAGGAACATTTGCGGGTAGGCCAGCAGCCAGTGCGCGGCCAGGATGGGCTCGGCACGCTGCAGGTGCGTGTAAGAAGGCATGGCGGTTTCGCCGAGCTGTTCGGCGCGGTCACACAGCGCGCCCGCAAGCGCGAACAGTTGCGCGCGCAGCTCATCGATGGCGTCGCGGGTGAACAGGCGCAGGTCGGTTGCAACCTGCTCGTTGCGGCTGCGGCCGGTGTGCAGCTTGTAACCGCCTTCGCCGATCATGGCGACCAGTTGCTGTTCCACGAAGTGATGAACATCTTCCGCGTCTGACGGTTCGCCTGGCGCAGCCCCAGGCGCGACGCGCCCTTCGAGCGCCTGCAGGGCGTTCACGATCTGGTCCAGTTCGCCGCTCGACAAAATGCCAGCGGCAGCGAGCGCGCGTGCGTGCGCGCGGCTGGCGACGCATTCATAGGGCAGCAGCCGCCAGTCGAACCTGAACGAGCGTTGCCACCGCTCAAAATTTGCATTGAGCGGCTGGCTGACGCGCCCAGACCACATCTTCATGCGTCAACCTCGACCGGCTCTTTTGCGGCGGCCGCGGCTCGCTCCTTTTTCAGTACGGCGAGCGAACGGGCCGGCAGCCCAAGAATGCGAATGAAACCCTCTGCATCTTTTTGGTTGTAACTTTCGCCCATGGTGAACGACGCCATATCGGTGCGGTAGAGCGAGTTGGGCGATGTGCGCCCCGCCACCATCACGTTGCCCTTGTAAAGATCGAGCGTGACCGTTCCGGCAACATCCTGCTGCGTGGCATTGACAAAGGCATCGAGCGCCTGGCGAAGCGGCGTGAACCAAAGCCCGTAATACACCAGCTCCGCATATTTCAGTGCGACCTGCTGCTTGTAGTGCATCAGGTCACGATCGAGGCACAGCGCTTCCAGTTCGCGGTGCGCGGTCACCAGCAGCGTGCCCGCCGGCGTTTCGTAGCAGCCGCGGCTCTTGATGCCGACAAAGCGGTTCTCCACCAGATCAATGCGGCCGACCGCATTGCGCCCGGCAATCTCGTTGAGCAACTCGACCAGCGCCACCGGCGGAAGCGCCTGGCCATTCACGCTGACCGGCGTGCCTGCCTCAAACCCAATCTCTACCGTCTCAACTTTGTCAGGAGCGGATTGCGGAGAGTTGGTCAGTTGCCAGGTGGTATCGAAGGGCGCATTAGCCGGGTCTTCAAGCTCGCCGCCTTCATGCGAAATGTGCCACATGTTGCGATCGCGACTATGGATCTTCTGGCGCGTGGCTGAAACTTCAACCCCGTGCGATTGCGCGTAATCGATGGCGTCTTCGCGTGAAACGATCTTCCATTCGCGCCAGGGCGCAATAATCTTAAGCTCAGGGGCGAGCGCCTGGAATGCGTGCTCAAACCGCACCTGGTCGTTGCCTTTGCCGGTGCAGCCGTGCGCTACTGCGGCGGCTCCTTCCGCCAGCGCCACTTCAACCTGCGCTTTTGCAATCGGCGGCCGCGCCAGCGACGTGCCCAGCAGATACTTGTGCTCGTAGACCGCCCCGGCGCGCACCGCGGCAAAGCAGTAGTCGCGGGTAAATTGTTCTTTCAGGTCGACGATCACGGCTTTACTGGCGCCGGTCTTCAGCGCCTTGCGGCGTAACGCGTCCATGTCGTCGCCCTGGCCTACGTCGCCGATCATGGCGATGACTTCGCAGTCGTAGTTCTCGAGCAGCCACGGAATGATGATCGAGGTATCGAGGCCGCCGGAATACGCCAGCACAATTTTTTCAGACATATTGTTCCCCTTCAGGCTTCAGCGCTGCGCGCTGGAAAACGCCGCCGCGATTCGCCGAGCAGCAGGATCAGCACAGCCTTCTGCACATGCAGGCGGTTTTCGGCCTGCTCAAACACTACGGAGCGGGAGGAATCGATGACAGAAGCCGAGACTTCATCGCCGCGATGCGCCGGCAGGCAATGCATGAACACGGCGTGGGGCTTGGCTTTTGCCATCAACGCGTCGGTCACTTCAAATCCGGCAAAGGCGATGCGCCGCTGCTCCGCCTCGTCCTCCTGGCCCATGCTCGTCCACACATCGGTATAGACCGCGTCTGCGTCTGCAACCGCGGTTTCAGGCGTCGTGGTGAAATGAATCTGGGCGCCTGTGGTCGCGGCGATGGCCTGCGCTGCTGATGTAACCTGTTTGCTCGGCGCATAGGCCGGCGGCGTCGCCACCGTGATGCTGGCCGCGGCAAGCGCTGCCGCGAGGATGAGCGAATGCGCCATGTTGTTTCCGTCACCGATGTAGGCGAGCTTTACCGCGCGCAGGTCGGCAAATTTTTCTTTCAGCGTGAGGAAGTCGGCCAGCGCCTGGCAGGGATGTTCGAGGTCGCTCAAAGCATTGATCACGGGAGCGCGCGAGCACCTGGCCATCTCCGTAATGGTGGAGTGGTCGTAGGTGCGGAGCACGATGCCATCGACCCAGCGCTCAAGGTTGTGCGCAACATCGCGCACCTCCTCGCGTTCGGCGATTCGCGAACCGCGCTGGTCGAGGAAAATGGCATCGCCGCCGAGCGACTTCATCCCCGCTTCAAACGTCACCCGAGTGCGCAGCGAGGGCTTTTCAAAGATCATGACAAGCTGCTTACCCTCGAGCGCGCCACGGTAGTCCCGCGGGCCGGCCTTCACCATTTGCGCCAGGGTAAGCACCAGCTCAAACTCCCGCGGCGTCAGGTCAGCCATGGAAACCAGGCTGCGCGTGCGCAGCGCGGGCATTGCCGCCAAGCCTGCTTTCGGCGGATGCGCCGGCATCTTTGTCGTTCTAGGCGCGCCCATTGCGTGTGTCCTCCTTTGAGGAATCGTGCTGCCTCTCCCATTCGGTGAGCACCGCATCGAGGGTCGCACCCAGCACGTCGACGTGCTTGTTCTCGATGATGAACGGCGGCAGCAGCCGCAGCACAACTTCGTGCGTGCGGTTGATGATGAGGCCGCGCTTCAGGCACTCGGCCACCGCGAACTTGGCGGCATCGCCGCTGGTCAGCTCCACCGCAACCATCACGCCCACGCCGCGCACTTCGCGGATGATGCGGTGGCGCTGCTTCAGCGTTCCTAGCTGCTTCTGCATGTAAGCTCCGGCTTCGCGCACATGCTTCAGCAGTCCCTCATCCTCGATGGTCTGGATCACCGCGAGCGCGACCGCGCAGGTCAGCGGCCCGCCGCCGAACGTGGTTCCGTGCAGGCCGGGATGAATCGCGGCGGCGACGGCATTGGTCGTCAGGATGGCGCCGAGGGGCAAGCCGGCGGCCAGCGGCTTTGCCACCGTGACGATATCGGGCGTGATTCCCATGTGCTGATATGCGAACCAGCGCCCGGTGCGGCCAAGGCCGCATTGAATCTCGTCGGCGATCAGCACGGCGCCTGAGTCGGCGGTCAACTGACGGGCGCGCTGCAGGAACTCGCGCCCGAGCGGGTTGATTCCGCCCTCGCCTTGCACCGGCTCGAGCAGAATGGCGCACACGCTGGAATCGAACTTGCGTTCCAGGTCGCGCACGTCGCCGCTGTGAACAAAGCGAACGCCCGGCATCAGGGGCCCGAACGGCGCACGATACTTCACGGTTGAAGTTGCAGCCAGGGCGCCGAAGGTGCGGCCGTGAAAAGATTTTTCCATTGCCAGCACGCGCCAGCGCGCCTTTGAGCCGTTCTGGTTGCGATGGCGAGCGTAAGCGCGAGCCAACTTCAGCGCACCTTCCACGGCTTCGGTCCCACTGTTGCAAAAAAATGCGCGATCGAGCCCTGAGATCTTCGTGAGCTTGCGCGCCAGCTCAGCCTGGTAGCGGTGGTAGAACAGGTTGGAAATGTGGATCAGCTTCGCGCCCTGCTCGCGCAGCACTTTACGGATGGCGGGGTGGTCGTAGCCGAGCGCGTTCACGCCGATGCCGCTGAGGAAATCCAGGTATCGGCGGCCTTCATCATCGAACAAGTAGCAGCCGCGCCCCTCACGAAACAAAACGCGGTTGCGCTCATACGTCGGCACCAGCAGAGCGGCTTCGGCCTTCGTGACGGCGGCAAGCGAGCTCATCAGGCCATCACCTCAGTGCCCGATTCCAGCTTCGCCATGAAGAACTGGCCCACCGATTCGACTTCACTCGCGGGCAGAATGCGAACCCGGCCCACGCCGCGCGCCAGGGCCTGCCGGCAGGCTTCGAGTTTCGGCAGCATGCCGCCGTTCACTACGGCAGCATCGACCAGGCCGGCAATGTCGCCGGTGTTCAACCAACGAATCACCGCGCCATCGGCGCCGCGCACTCCGGGAACATCGGTTAAAAAAATCAGAGCGTTCGCCTGGCAGGCAATCGCGCAGGCAGCGGCCATCTGGTCGGCATTCACGTTGTAATACTGGCCATCGCCGCCGAGCGCCACGCTCGAAAGCGCCGGCACGCCTGAGTGCTGCCAGATGGCTTCAATCCAGCGCCCGTCCGCATTGGCAATTTCGCCGACGAAGCCGAGATCAACGCCGCCATTTTTCTTGCGCGCGCGAAACGCCAGCCCATCGCCGCCCGAAAGCCCGATTGCCGGCACGCCGACCGCGCCCAGCGCCGCAACCACCCGCTTGTTGATTTGGCCGGCCAGCACCATCAGCGCAACGTCGCGGGTTTCAGCGTCGGTAACGCGCAGCCCATTGACGAACTCGCTCTTCTTGCCCAGTTGCGAAAGGGTGCGCGTCAGCGCCGCGCCGCCGCCGTGCACCAGCGCCACTTTGTGGCCGTCACACACCAGGTCAGCGATAGTGCGCGCGCAACGCGCGAGCAGCGCCGCATCTTCAACTGCCGAGCCGCCGATCTTGACTACAACTCTCATGCCAGCGCCTCCTGCTCCGCAAAACCAAACATCAGGTTCATGTTCTGCACCGCCTGGCCCGACGCGCCTTTCAGCAGGTTGTCGAGGCAGGAAACCACGATCAGCCGCCGGCGATCGGGCGCGAGCGCAAATCCAATGTCGCAGTAGTTGGTGTGGGTGGAATAGTGCACCTCCGGCAGCCGCGGCGGCGTGAACACGCGAACAAAGATCGATTCGGCGTAAAAATCGCGAAACAAGGCCAGCACTTCCGCTTCGCTCATGGGCGCGCGCAGGCGTACATAAATGGTTGAGAGAATTCCGCGAGCGATGGGCAGCAGGTGCGGCGTGAAGGTAAGCTGCGAATCCTGCAGGTGCAACTGCTCCACGATCTCGCCGGTATGGCGATGGTTGAAGACCGAATACGCCGAGAAATTTTCCGCGACTTCCACAAAGTGAGTGCGCGCGGTTGGCTGCTTGCCCGCGCCGCTGACGCCTGATTTCGCGTCGCACACTACGCCGTGTTCGAGCTCGAGAACCTCATTCATCACCAGCGGCGCCAAACCCAGGATGCACGACGTGGCATAGCAGCCCGGATTGGCGACCACTTCAGCATCTGCGATGCGCGGGCGATGCAGCTCAGGCAGGCCATACACCGCGCGCGCGCCGAAGCCGTCATTCTGATCGCGAAAGCCATAGACGGCACGGTGCTGCTCTTCGCGCAACCGCCATGCGCCGCTCAAATCGATGACGCGAATGCCGCGCTGTGCCGCTTCCGGCGCCCATTCGCGCGAAACTTCATGCGGCGTCGCCAGGAACAAAACGTCAACCCCGCGCGCGCGCAGCAGCTCCCAGGAAAACGGCTCCAGGCTGTGCGTGCCGTTTCCATTCAACTGCGGATAAAACTCGGCGAACGGCTTGCCGTGGTCGGCGTCTTCGCGCGCCAGCAGCAGCGGCGCCTTCACCTGCCCATGGCGCAGCAGCAGCTTGGTAACTTCAAAGCCGGAATAGCCCGAGGCGCCGACAATCGCCGGCTGGATCCTGGCGGTCATCGTCATGCCAGCACTCCACGAATGCGCGTCACCACGCGGCGCGCGCGCGCTGCCGTGCTGCTCACCACCAGCAGCGTGTCGTCACCGCCGAGCGTGCCCACAACTTCATCCCAGCCCTCGGCATCAAGGGCCGCGGCCACGGGCTGCGCGCTGCCGGGCGCGGTTTTCAGCACCACCAGGTTGGCCGCCGGCTTGACCTCAA
>JAJPJZ010000145.1 GCA_021323935.1 Terriglobia bacterium
GGCGCGAGCTATTTCGCGGCCATGGCGTTGAGCCGCGCCGCAAGGCGCGATTTGTAGCGCGAAGCGGTGTTCTTGTGCAGGACGCCCTTCTTCACCGTCTTGTCGAGGGCTGACACCGCGGCGCTGAACGCCTGCGCGGCGGCCTGCTGGTTGCCGCCGGCCAGCGCTTCGCGGGCGGCGCGCAGGGCAGTGCGGACGCGTGAACGCGCGGCGCGATTGCGCAGGGTGCGGGTTTCGGTTTGGCGGACGCGCTTCAGCGCAGAAAAGTGATTTGCCATAACTGCTGTAATTTCCTTAACTTGGCTGGATTCCACGGGGGACCGCGAGCGGGCCCGGAAGCCTTATTGTAGCGGCTGTTCCCCCTGGCGGTCAACGCGCGCCGCTCCCCGGCGGCCCGGAGGGCGCCCGCCTGGGTGCGAAAAAGTGTTGCAGAGCGGCCTTTCACGCCATCTAAGTGATAGAGGCCAGTGCTCATTCGCTTGAGGAAAACGAGGGCCCTTTCGCTTATTGACGCTGACTCTGCCGCGGGGTACGCTACGCGCAATTGCCCGCCTCGGCGGACGCCTCAAATTATGCAAGCTGCTTCGCTGAAGCAAACCAGCCCGCTGCCATCACCAATCAGCACCGATTCTGCGGCCACCAGCCGCCTGGCCTGCTCGCTCGCTATGGAGGAGATCACCACCGCCTGAATGAAGAAGAGCATTGAAATTTTCCCCAACCTGGAAGCACTGTTCGGCACCCGCGACGAAAACCTGCGCCTGCTCGAAGACGGCCTGAACGTCTCGATTGACATGAAGCACGATGCCGTCGAGATCGAGGGCGCGGCGCGCGACGTGACCCGCGCCGAGCAGATTTTTGTGGATTACGACCACCTGCGCCGCTCCGGCTACACGTTTCACAATGGCGACCTCGGTGACATGCTGCGCGTCGTCACGAACGACGAAAATGCCACGTTGCGCGGCCTGGCCGAAGCCGGCCGCCAGCGCTCGTTCGGCAAGCGCATGCTTCAGCCAAAAAGCTTGAACCAGCGCCGCTATCTTGAAGCCATTGAAAAGACCGACATGGTCTTCGGCATCGGGCCGGCCGGAACCGGCAAGACGTACCTGGCCGTGGCCATGGCAGTGGCCGCCCTGGTGAACAAGCGGGTAAACCGCATCATCCTGGCGCGGCCCGCGGTCGAGGCCGGTGAGCGCCTCGGCTTCCTGCCCGGCACGCTGCAGGAGAAGGTGGATCCGTACCTGCGCCCGCTCTACGACGCGCTTTATGAAATGATGGAACCTGAGAAGGTCGACCGGCTGCTGGAGAAGAACGTGATCGAAGTAGCGCCCATCGCCTTCATGCGCGGCCGCACCTTGAACGATTCGTTCATCATTCTGGATGAGGCGCAGAACACTACGTCAGAACAGATGAAGATGTTTGTGACGCGGCTGGGCTTCAATTCCAAGGCGGTCATTACCGGCGACATTACGCAGATTGACTTGCCGCAATCCAAGCGCAGCGGCCTCGTGGAAGCCTCTGAGATCCTGAAAAACGTGGATGGGCTGGCGTTCTGTTACTTCGACGAAAGCGACGTGGTGCGCCACAACCTGGTGCAGCGCATTATCCGCGCGTATGACGAGCAGAAAGCAAAGGCAGAGAACCAGCTTTCGCTGAACTTACCGGGAGTGAACGGCAACGGCGCGCGCGCCGTGAAGGACGAGCCTGCGCTGGAAAACGCTGAATACCGATACTCACACGAGGAGTAGTTTGCAGCTTTCGGGAGGGGCAACGCGCCTTCCCGTTTCCAATTGTGATTACGATTGAAGCCAATGCTGACGGATTGAGCCGCGCTTCGCTCGAGCGGTTCATCCGCTCGGCGCAGCGGGCCGCCGGCGTGACCGGCAGCGTTGACGTGCTGATCGCGCGAAACCCGGCGTTGCGGGCGCTGAACCGGCGCTTTCGCGGCAAAGATCGCTCGACCGACGTGCTCTCTTTTCCGGCGGCAGAGGCGTTGCCGCGCCCTACTCGCGCCGGCGATATTGCCATCTCACTCGACATCGCCGCTGAAAATGCTGCTCGGCTCGGGCATTCCGTGGCGGAAGAGGTCAAGGTGCTGCTTCTCCACGGCGTGCTGCACCTGGCCGGCTACGACCATGAGAACGACAGCGGCGAAATGGCCGCGCGCGAGCTGCAGTTGCGCCGAAAGCTCAAGCTGCCCAGCAGCCTGACGGAGCGCGCGACGCCGGCGAGGCGGCAAACGCCATGACCACGCTCTGGTTCACGGCCGTGATGGTGATTGCCATGGCGGTCCTGGCCCTTACCTCATATGTGCAGGGCTTGTACACCGAAATGGGCAAGTTCCTGTCGCGCGACTTCCAGGAGAACATTGAGGCGTTCGAGCGCAGCGTGGAGCCGCGGCTGGGAGCGAGCCGGCAGCGCGCGTCGCTTTCCATGAGCGTCCTTTCGCTCATTACCAATGCGGCCATCGCGATGCTGCTGATGTGGGACGTTCTGCGCTCCGGATCGTGGACCGGCGGTGAGGTGCTTCAAGCCTCAATCCTGATGCTGCTCGTGATCATTATTTTTCACCGGCTCCTTCCTTACGTGCTTTTTTCCCGGACCAAGGGCGAGTGGCTGGTGCATTTCTTGTGGCCGTTGCGCCTGCTCATCTATCTTGCGCTGCCGGTCACGCTGGTGCTGGGATTCACCATGTCGGTGGCGGCGCTCACCAAGGACGCGCCTCCGGAGGAGCCGGAACATCCATCGGAAGCTGTGGATGCGCTGATTGAAGCCGGGCGGGAGGAAGGCATTCTGGAAGAAGGCGACCGCGAGCTGATCCAGTCGGTCGTGGAGTTCGGCGACAAGACAGTGCACGAGGTGATGACGCCGCGCCCGAACATGTTTGTGGTGCCGGCCGATACTACGGTGGAGGCGTTTACCGAGATCCTGCGGCAGCACGCGTACTCGCGAGTGCCGGTTTGCGGCGCCGGCATTGACGACATCAGGGGAATCGTCTTCGCTCATGACCTGCTGCAGGTGAGCGACGCAGCCGCGCGCACCACCACGGTAGCGCAACTGATGCGGCCGGCGCAGTTTGTTCCTGAAGCGCAGCGCGTCAGCTCGCTGCTGCGGGAAATGCAGCGCGACAACAACCACATGGCCATCGTGGTCGATGAGTACGGCGGCGTCGCCGGCCTGGTGACAATCGAAGACATGGTCGAGGAAATTGTCGGCGAGATCCGCGACGAGCATGAAGAGAAGGCCGATGTGGTCCGCGAAAGCGACTCCAGCTACATCGTCCCCGGAACGCTGGACGTGGACCGGCTTGACGATTTGTTTTCCATGCGACTGGAGGACACGGAAGCCACCACGGTTTCCGGCCTGGTGACTGAATTGCTCGGCCGAATTCCGGCTTCCGGCGAAACCGTGGAGCGCGACGGGTTGAGGTTCGAAATTCTGCAGTCATCGCCGGTTCGCGTGGAGAGCATTCGCATCACGCAGGCGCCGGCATCGCAGCCCAAGGAGCTTTCAGCTTAGCTGCCATGCGTTCCGGCTTCGTTTCCATTCTCGGCCGGCCTAATGCCGGAAAATCAACCCTGCTGAACGCGCTGGCCGGCCAGAAGCTCGCAATCGTGACTCCCAAGCCGCAAACCACCCGCAACCGCATCCAGGCAATTGTGAACGTGGCGCGCAAGGGCACGCGCCCGGCGGCGCAGATCGTCTTTATCGATACGCCCGGCATTCACAAGCCAAAGAATTCGCTGAACCGCAAGATGATGCACGAGGTTTACGACGCGCTGGAAGGGCGCGACGTGCTGATGCTCATCGTGGATGTGACGCAGCGCTTCGGCCCGGGCGATCAATTCGCGCTCACGCTGGTGAGCCGCGCGGCAGAGGCAAAGAGCGGCGATGCGCGCAAGACCCCGACTTTTCTGCTCCTGAACAAGATTGACCTGGTGGAAAAACACAAGCTGCTGCCGATCATTGAGCGTTACAGCCAGCTTCACGCCTTTGACGAGATCATCCCGATTTCGGCGCGCAAGGCCGATGGACTTGATGACCTGATCGACATCATCATCCGCGTCCTGCCCACAGGGCCGCGCTACTTTCCCGAAGAGCAGGTCACCGACCAGCCTGAGCGCTTCCTGGTCGCCGAACTGGTGCGCGAAAAAGTGCTGAACGCGACTTCAGAAGAAGTCCCGCACGCCGTGACCGTGCTGCTCGACCGCTGGGACGAGCAGCCCAGGCGAACCTACATTGCGGCCACGATTTACTGCGAACGCGCGGGGCAAAAAGCCATCCTGATCGGCAGGCGCGGCGAGATGCTGAAAAAGATCGGCACCGAGGCGCGCCACGAAATTGAGCGCGTGCTCGGAACCAGCGTCTTCCTGGAATTGTTCGTGAAAGTGCGCGAGCACTGGCGCGATTCGCGCGAGTTCGTGGAAGAGCTCGATTGGCGCAAGCAGTTGGAGCACATGGCCCCGGGCGGCGCAAAAGAACGCTAGCCGGCAGCCGCGCCCGTGGGCGGCGATGGAGCCGCGCGGCCCACTTGCTCATACCAGTTCGGACTTGAGCCGAAGCCGCTCACGATGCAGGCGCCCAGCGCCAGGTCGGCAAAGAAGCAAAACGCCAGCCAGCCCAGCACCGGCACAATCTGGATTGCAGCAATGATCAGCGCGCCGATCATCATGGCGCCCAATCCGCCGGCACTCCGCGACAATTTGCGGCCGAGTAGAAAACTCAAGCCCGCGTAGCCGGTGACGAGCGCCGCAATGAACACCAGCACGGCGCAGAAAAATAGCGATCCGCTGGTGCGCGTGAGCACGTGCAAGGCGCGCGCCAAAAACACCATCGCAATGGAAGCGACGAACCCCGCCGGCAGCGCCAGTGCCGCATGCTGCTCCATCGCGGCGGCGACTGCACCGATGCGCCGCTCGCCCAGGAGCGCGAACGCCAGCGCCACGGCCAGCACACCGGCGACTGCGAGCGGAATAAAGAAGGCCAACGCAATCGCCGCGACCAGGCCCGCGGCTGTGCGCGCAGGCGAACCCTGCGGCGCCGCCACGTCACCTGCGATTGAAGCTCCGGGAGCGCGCACCAGCCGCCCGCCAAAAACTGCGACGTCGCCGCCAATCTGCGCAGCCGATCCAACGTTTGCCGTGCCGCCGAATACTGCAACATCGCCGGTCACGGCGCCGTTGACTTCCAGCCACCCGCCCACCAGTAGCAGATCGCCATCCATTTTTCCGTCAATTGAAACCTTGCAGCCGAGGCAAATCAGGTCCTGATCGCGCGTCTCGCCCTGGCCGATGTGGATGCGCTGGGCCATCAGGATTTCGCTGGCCGAAGTCTTGGCCCAGGCGGCAGTTGCAAACAAAAACGGCACGAGTGCCAGCAGGATTCGGCAATAGCGAAGCATCGGATTACTCCTTCGCGGCAATTCCGAGCGTTTTCATTTTCCGGTACAGGTGGCTGCGCTCCAGGCCGAGCGCCTCGGCTGCACGGCTGACGTTACCATGATGATCGTCGAGCTTTCGCAAAATATAGTCGCGCTCATAGGCGGCACGGGCCTGGTGCAGCGTTGAAAAATCGTGCGCTGCGCCGCGGCGGGCGCCATCGCGATATACCAGCGGCGGCAGGTGCTTTTTCTCAAGCACGGCAACCGTCGGATTCATGATCACCATGCGCTCCACCACATTGCGCAGCTCGCGTACGTTTCCCGGCCACGCATAGCGCATGAGAGTATCGAGAGCTTCGTCGCTGATCTGGCGGGCGTGGCGCGTATAGGCGGCGGAAAACTCACGCAGAAAATGACGCACCAGCAGCGGAACGTCTTCCTTGCGTTCGCGCAGGGGCGGCACAAGGAACGGGATCACGTTGAGGCGGTAGAACAGGTCTTCGCGGAAATTGCCTTTTGATATTTCCTCCTCCAGGTTCTTGTTGGTGGCAGCGATAACGCGAGCATCCACCGTCACCTGCTCATCGCCGCCCACCGGCGCAAAGCGCTGCTCGTCAAGCGTGCGCAGCACTTTGGACTGCGTCTTCAGGCTCATGTCGCCGACTTCATCGAGGAACAGCGTGCCGCCGTCGGCCTTTTGGAATTTGCCTTCCTTGTTGCTGCTGGCGCCGGCAAACGAGCCCTGGCGATGGCCGAACAGCTCAGACTCAATCAGGTCTTCTGGAATCGCGGCGCAGTTCACTTCCACGAAAGCAGCTTCTTTGCGCAGGCTGTTGGCGTGGATGGCGCGCGCCACCAGCTCCTTGCCGCTGCCCGATTCCCCAAAGATCAGTACGCGCCCGTTCGTCGGCGCCATCAGGCTGATCTGCTGCCGCAGTGCTTTGACCGGCACGCTTTCGCCCACGATGTTGCCGCGCGCCTGCACCTGGCGCTTGAGCTCGCGGTTCTCGCCGCGGAGCCGCCGCGCCTGCGCCGCGTTTTTTACCACGATCAGCGTGCGCTCCAGCGAGAGCGGCTTCTCCAGAAAATCGAAGGCGCCGAGCTTGGTGGCCCGCACTGCAGTTTCGATGGTTCCATGGCCTGAGATCATCACGACTTCAGGCGGATCTGCGAGCGCCTTGATTTTCTGCAGCGTGTCGAGGCCGTCAGCGCCGGGAAGCCAGACATCAAGAAGAACGACATCAAAGGTGCGCTGCGCGAGCACGCCCAGGCAGGCTTCGCCGCTCGGTGCGATTTCCGTTCCGTATCCTTCATCCTGCAGCACGCCGGCCAGCGACTGCTGGATGCCAGGCTCATCATCGACGACCAGCACCTTAGGCATGGGCCACGCTCGTCATGGCTTCCGTTGTGACCGGCAGTTCGATGATGAATCGCGAGCCGACAGGCGAGTTTTCTTCAATCCTGATCGAGCCGTGGTGTTCCTCGATCACGCGGCTCACAATGGCCAGCCCCAGCCCGGTGCCGCGCTCCTTGGTCGAGAAGTAAGGCAGGAACAGCTTCTCCTTGGCGTCGGCGGTCACGCCGTGGCCGGTATCGGCAATCACCAGTTCCACTGCTTCGCGATCGGGAACGAGCGCGGTTGAAATATGAATTTCCTTTACCAGTGAGCCGCTCATTGCTTCAGCGGCATTGTCCACCAGGTTGGCAACAGCCCGCTTCATGGCTTCCGGATCAAGCATGATGGCGGGAACGTCAGCGGCGAGGAAGGTCTGCAGCGTGATGCCCTCAAGCCGACCGCTGAACATTGCCAGCGCGTTTTCAACAATCGCGTTCAGGCTCGTGAGCTGCGGCTGCGACGTAGGAAAGCGCGCCAGCGTAGCGAACTCATCGACCAGCCCGCGCACTGTCTCAACCGAGGCCGCGATCGTGGCGGCACAGGAGCGGATTACGCTGAGCGAGGGCTCGTCCGCGTCGCCGCGTTCCACGTGGCGCACAATCCGCTCGGCAGAAAGCGCGATCGGCGTCAGCGGATTTTTGATTTCGTGCGCCACGCGCCGCGCCACCTCGCGCCATGCTGCCTGCCGCTGCGCCCGCACCACTTCCGAAAGATCTTCCACCACCACCACGTAACCGGCGCGCCCGGCCTCATGATTCAGCGACGCCACCGTGACCGCCGCATTCAGCCTTCCGCGGGGCGCGGGCAGTTCCATCTGCGCAGTCGCCGACCCCATGCGGTCAGCCTTGCGCATCAGCTTGGCCAAGTCGTGCAGCACGTCGGGTGGAAAAAATTCGGTGACCGAAGCGCCAGTCACGGATTGGCGCGCCTTGGGCGCGAACATGCGGCAGAAAGCCAGGTTGGCGTGCGCAATCGTCTGGCCCACGCCCAGCGAGAGCACGCCGGTAGGAATGTTTTCCAGGATGGTTTCAATCTGCTGCCGGCGCTCTTCGAGTTCCGCATTGGCCGATTGCAGTTGCTGGCGTGAGGCCTCGAGTTGCTGCCGGTTTGAGAGCAGGTCTTCGGCCATGGCGTTGAACTTGGCCACCAGGTCGCCCAATTCGTCAGCAGCCCGAACGGCGATGCGGTAATCGAAGTTGCCGCGCGAAATTTCCTGCGTTGCCTCGGCCAGCGCCGCCACCGGGCGCGTGACCAGCTTGGCCACAAAAATCGCCAGCCATGTCGAGGCGAACAGCAAAAGCACCGTGACCAGCAGCAGAATTCCAATGTAGCTGCGGCGCACCTGCTTCAGTTGCGTGGCAATTCCAAAATACCATCGGCGGCTGGCTTCGAGTTCGTTCAGCGTCTGCGTAAATTCTGCGGGCAGCGGCAGCGCCGTTACCACCATTCCGCGCTGGCCAACCGGCGAGGCGCCAACCATGAACAGCCTGCCTGAAAGCTCCAGCGGAACCTGCGGTCGGTTTGGCCGAGGGAACACAACCACGCTGCGCAGCGAGGGCCAGGCTTCGGGCGCGCGAAAGCTGGCTTCGGCAGAGCAGCTCATCGCGTCACTCAGAATGCGAGGATCAGCCGGGCACGTAAGCGCCAGTGCGAAGCCGTTCTGCAGGGTCAGCTCGCGCCCGCGAAACTCGCTCATCACACCGCTGAAATTGCCACCGGCAAAGGCTTTTTGGGTTTCAGGCGCGGCCGCAATCGCTTCCGCTTCCGCCGCCGCATTGGCGGCCGAATATCGCTCCAGCATGGTTGCGACCGCCGCGGTGCTTTCGTTCACCTGCTCTGCCGGGCTTGAATACCACTTCACGATCGAGCGATTCACCAGGCCGTAGGCAAAAAAGCACAACAGAATCACCGGCACCGACGAGAGCACAAGCGCGCCCACCACCAGCCGCGTGCGAAACTTTGAGCCCAGCACGCCCATGCGGCGATCGGCGAACAGCTTGAGCAGGTTGCGGCCAAGAACGAACGTCAAAGCCAGCAGCAGGAGAAAGATGACGGCTGAAAGAGCCGCGAACGCGAGCGTCTGCTCGCTGGTGTTGGGTCGCAGGAACGCCAGGTTGAACCACGACTGCGAAAAAACGATACCGAACACCAGCACGGTGCCGGCAATCAGCAGCAGGATGGCTGCCGGGCGGCGGCGGCGTTGTTCCAAGGGTCGAATTGGCCGGGGCGCTGGCACTTAAGGCAATGCAGGAAAGGAAGTTTGCACCATTATAAGGCCACATCCAGGCGCGGGCCCTCGGGCGGCAGCAGCGGCTCCAGCGGGCAGCCCTCGCATTTCGGGGCACGCTTGTGGCAGTGCAGCTTGCCGGTGACGACCAGCAGGCCATGCATCTCGTTATAGACCTGGGCTGCCGCCGGCCGCGCCGCCCGGCTCATTCGAGTCGGCTTGTGGGCCAGAGCCGAACCCAGGGCCATAACTTCTTGCGGCTTCAGCTTGCCGAGCGAGCGCTCGGCCATCGCGCGGATTTCTTCGTACGGTGCGGCAGGCGCAATGAGCCGATGCCGCGCCAGCGTGCGGCGCGTGTAAGCGTCAACCACAAACACCGGGTGCTGGCCGGCATACAGCAGAATGGCATCGGCCGTTTCCCGGCCGACGCCGTTCAGTTCCAGCAGCTCAGCTCGCAGCTTTGGCGTGGGCTGAGCAAACATGCGATGCAGCGACCCGCCGTACCGCTGGTTCAGGAACGCCACCAGGCCCTTCAGCCGCGCTGCCTTTTGCCTGAAGTAACCTGCCGGGCGCAGCAGTTGTTCCAACTCGGCCAGCGGCAGGGCCGCAATCCGCGCCGGCGAAAGCGCGCGGTCTCGACGCAGGTTAGCGAGCGCTTTTTCGACATTCGTCCAGGAGGTGTTTTGCGTCAGGTAAGCGCCGGCAATCACCTCGAAGCGCGAGCGCGCCGGCCACCAATGCTGTGGCCCCCAGGCGTGCAGCAGCGTGCCGTACCAGTGCCGAAATTCGTCTTCGGCGGCTGAAGATTTCACAAAGCAATCGTACTAGCTGAGGTTGTCGGGAATTTACAAGTTGAGCGCGTGGTCGAAGCGGCTACTCAAAGCGCGCCCAGCCTTCTTGCTGGCGGCGCGATTGCAGCCACTGATTCAGGCGGCGCTCGGCGTCAGCCGCCATGCTGACAAAGCGAATGCCGGCGTGGCCTTGCGCATCAGCCCACGTCATTTTGCCCTTGGCTTCGATGTTTGACTGGCCGTCCTGCAGTGAGAAGATGACGTCAATGATTCCGGTGAAGCGCAGCGGTTCAGCAACGTCGCGCACGCCGATGCCGGTTGCGCTCACGTTCATTCCCTGTGCCTTGATTTCGTAGCCGCTGCCGGAGCGCAGCTCCACCACGTTTTCAAGATTGGCACGGAAGTATCGATGCTGCTGATTGCCCAGGCTGCCGACGGTGTTGCGGAAGCTCTCTTCCAGCCGATAAAGCTTCAGCTTGCGGCTTAGGGTCCGGCGCGAAATCCCAAGATGGTCAGCGGCGCGGCCCTGGTCGCCGCCGCAGGTTTGCAGCGCGCGTTCAATCATTACGCGCTCCATTGAATCCAGATCGCCGACCGGCACTTCATGGCTCGCCGCATCGGCCGGCATTGCCAGCCGCGGTGCTTCCGAGCCGCTGATTGAGAGCGGCAGGTCCTCTACGTCAACGTCGCCCTCAAAGTCGCCCAATGTAGCGATGGTCATGACCGCATTTTTGAGCTCGCGAACGTTTCCCGGCCATGAATAGGCGCACAGGGCATCAAGCGCCGCCTGCGAAAACCGGGCCCCGGGCCGGTATTCCTGCAAGGCCAGCTCGGCAATTCCGGCAACATCTTCGGGCCGCTCGCGCAGGGGCGGCACGCGAAGCTGAATTTGTCCCAGGCGGTAAAACAGGTCCTTGCGAAAACTGCCTTGCTTGACGGCTGACGTCAAATCGCGGTTGGTTGCAGCGATGATGCGAACGTCAACAGAAATTTTGCGAGTGCCGCCCAGGCGGTAGTAAGGGGCGCCATCAAGGACGCGCAGCAGTTTGGCCTGGATCTTGGCGTCGAGTTCGCCGATTTCGTCCAGGAAAAGCGTGCCGCCATTGGCCAGCTCAAACATGCCCGGCTTTGAAGCGTCGGCTCCACTGAAGGCGCCTTTTTCGTAGCCGAACAGCTCACTTTCCAGCAGGTGTTCGGGCAGCGCGCCGCAGTTCACGTCGATCCAGGGTTTGTGGGTGCGTAACGAAAAATGGTGGATGGCGCGCGCAATCAGCTCTTTGCCGCAGCCGGTCTCGCCTTCAATCAGCACCGCCGCCGGGCTGGGTGCAACCCGCGCCACCATGGCCATGAGACGCCGGGCAGCATCGCTGCGAACAACCGCGGTCACCCCGCCGGGAAGCAGCAGGTCGCCGGAAGTCGCGAGTTCACAGGCACTGGCCATAGGCAGGCGTAAGCGTACTTCTTCCTATCCATGGTTACCCGGAAGCGGTGCCTTGCGAAGGTAACGGAGGTAACAATGCACCTCCGGAAGCCCTGGCAAACGGCCCCAGGACCGGCCTGCCCTGCCTGAGCCGAGGCTACGAAACTGACACAGTCGCTGCCCCCAGCAACTGCAGAACCACGCGCAGCTCGCGCTGCAATTCGCTGAGCAGGCGCCGGCGCTCCGAATTGGTCGCCGCGGCGCACTGCTCCAACTTTTGGGCAGCTTCAAATGCGCCTTTTGCCCCGAAAATCGCAATCGAGCCCTTCAGCGAATGCGCTGCGGCGCGAATCTCCTGCGCGTCGTCTTGCTGTACCGCGGTTTCCAGCCTTCGCATCAGGCCGGCTGCCTCCTCCTTGAACACCTCGATTAAGTCATTCATCGTGTCCCCGTCGATCCCCAGACCCTTGGCGAGATTGTCCACGCTCGCAACCGCCGGCCTCGTTTCGGCCGCCGGCTCGGAGCGGCCCATCCACTTCTCGACCACGCGCTTCAGTTCGGTGCGATCGATGGGCTTGGCCAGGTAGTCATCCATGCCTGCTTCCAGGCAGCGCTCGCGGTCGCCCTTCATGGCGTGTGCGGTCATGGCGACGATCGGCCCGAACTTGCCGCTTGCCGCCTGCAGATCGCGAATGCGGCGCGTCGCCTCAAACCCATCCATTCCCGGCATCTGCACGTCCATGAAAACCATGTCGACGCACTCCTGCTCGAACAGCTTGACCGCCTCTGCGCCGGTGTTTGCCACCCGCACTTCGTGACCCAGCATGCGCAGCAGCTTTATGGCGACTTTTTGATTCACCAGGTTGTCTTCGGCAAGCAGCACGGTCCTGCCGCTGGCGGCGGCGACGTGGGTTGCGTCCTGCGGACGTCCCGAAATAATGGCCGCAGTCGCACGGCTCAGCAATCGCACCACAGCCTGCCTCAACTCGCGCTGCGCCACCGGCTTGATCAGATATTGACCAACCCCCAGTTGCCTGCAACGCTTGGCGTCATCGGGCCGCTCGGCCGAAGTCAGCATCATGATTGTTGTGTCTGAAATGCTGCTCGTACTGCGCACGCGCTCCAGAACCTCAAAGCCATCCATGCCGGGCATGTTGCCGTCAAGCAGCACCAGCGAGAACGGGCCCTCGCTCGCAGCCGCGTGCTCCAGTGCGGTGAGCGCGGCCGGCCCATCCGGGACAATCGTCACCCGCATGCCCCAGCGCCGCAACTGCTCCTGCAGGATGCGGCGGTTGGTGTCGTTGTCATCCACCACCAGCACCGGCCTGTCATTCAGCAGCTCGTCGCCGTCGGCAGGCTGCGGATCGCAATCTGAACCCCTGGCCGGAGCGAGCTCCACCTCAAACCGGAAGGTGCTTCCTTTCCCGAGCTCGCTCTCGGCCGTAATCGTGCCGTTCATCAGCCCGATGATTCGCTTTGAAATCGTGAGGCCAAGTCCGGTTCCGCCAAAATGGCGTGTGGTCGAAGTATCGGCCTGCTCGAACGCGTCGAAGATTGATTCGAGCTTGTCGTGGGCAATTCCGATGCCGGTGTCGCAGACGTTGAAGCGCAGCCGGTTAGGCGACTCCGCAACCCGCTCAACGGTGAGCACCACCTCACCTGACGCCGTGAACTTAATGGCGTTGCCGATCAGGTTCACGATGACCTGACGCAACCTGCCGGCGTCGCCGATGACGAATGCGGGCACGTCGGAAGCAATATCCGTCGCCAGCTCCAGCCCTTTCTGGTGAGCGCGCAAGGCCAGCATCTTGGTGGTTTCGGCGACCATGGCCTGCAGGTCAAATGGCGCCGGATCGAGCGCCAGCTTGCCGGCTTCAATCTTGGAAAAATCCAGGATGTCGTTGATGACCGACAGCAGTGAATCGGCCGACGACTTGACCAGTTGCAAGTATTCACGTTGCTCGCTGTCCAGGTCGGTATCGAGCGTCAGCTCGGTCATGCCCAGGATTCCATTCATTGGAGTGCGGATTTCGTGGCTCATGTTGGCCAGGAAGTCGCTCTTGGCGCGGCTCGCGGCCTCGGCAGCTTCTTTGGCGCGCACCAGCTGGCTGTTCACGGTGCGCAGTTCGAGCGTGCGCTTCTCGACTTCTTCTTCCAGATGCTCGCGGTTCCGCCTCAACTCAGCGTCACGCGAGGCAATCTGTTGCAGCATGTCGCCCACGCTTGAAACCAGAACTTCAATTTCGCGGTAATCGCCGCCAAGTTTTTGCAGGGCGTTGCTCGCCAGGCGATATTCGCCGCTGCGCGAGATGCGGTCGGCCTCGGTTGCAAGCGTCAGGATGGGCTTTGAAATCCGCTGCTGCAGCTTTGCGGCCAGCAGGAACGCCACGATCAGCGAAGCCACGAAGACGGTGGCGGCAATGCCTTCCTCGCGCTCGATGCGCGCCTTCAGCTCTCCCAGATCTGAGGCAATAAAGACGGAACCTACGCGCTCGCCTGCAAACATGATGGGCCGCACTACCGCCAGCGATTGCGCTCCCAGGATCACGCCCACCGGCGGCGCCTGCTGAGGCGCGGGCGCGCTCGCTTTGCTGGCCGCGTAAGTGGCGAATGCGTCGCCGCTGCGATCATAAATTCGCGCCACCGTAACGTGAGGATCGGAGCGCAGCGCGGAAAGCGTTTCCGTGGCTGAAGCTGTGTCGCTGAACACCAGCGAAGCGGTGCTGTTGTTGCCCACAACTTCAGCAGCCAGGGTCACGCGGTCCACCAGGTTGTTGCGGAAGGTGACGCGCTCGTACCCGATGAATGCAGTTGAGGCCAGCAGCAGCGCGACGCTGCACGCCAGCATGCTGACCGTGATGATCTTGTTCTTAATCGGCTTCGCGTGCTTCATGGATTCTCACTCAATTACGCTGTGCGCCACCGCCAGCAGCCGCGAGCTGACTTTTAAGCCTGCGCGCTGCGCGGACGCCACGTTGATGTCAAAACCGATCTTGTTGTTTTGCATCAGGAAGTTGATGGTCCCGCCCTGTTGCGCAAAGCCCTCGAAATCGCCGATGAGCAATGCCATCCCAGGGTTCAGCCCCGCCTTTACCTTGCGGCGTTCGCTGCTGTCGACAAAGATCACGTGGCAGCCCTGCGCTTCATCGAGGCCCTTGACGTAAGCCACGTCAATGGCGTGGCCGTTGGCCGATTTGCCCTTCATCACGGCTTCCATCTCGCGCTCGATTTCTCCTTTGCCCACGAGGCAAAGTCTCAGGTGCTGGTCGGCAGCCACCGCGGCGTCAGGCCATTCGATGAAGCGGAGGAAGTTGTAAACAAAGCCGGCCTTGACCTGTTGCTCGGTCACGTCGGCCGCATCAAGATTGCCGGCGCACGCGAGCGCCGAAGCGGCGACCAGCACCGCTGCGGTCAGGCTCTGCCGCCACTTTGCGCGGCGGAAAGCTAGAAGCGCCACGTGACCTTTCCATAGATCGACCGGCCAAACACTGCTGCCTGGATCCATTCGCTGCTGGTGAATTCCCGGTGCTTGCGGTCAAGCAGGTTTTCAGCGTTGGCGCTGAGGCTGAGCCGCGGCAAAGCTTTCCACATCAGTGAGCTGTCGATCTGCTGATAGGCGGGCACGCCGATGTTCAGGCGGTCAACAAAGCGCACGTCGCTGTTCAGCTCCAGGCCGTGAACGAGTCGCAAATCGGCCGAGCCATATGCCTGGTGCGCGGGAGCAAGATTGGCCAGCGAGTAGTCGGGCCAGACCGTGTGCGCCCCGGCATCGACGGCCGTAAAGCTGAAGTGTATGTATGAATACGCGGTGCGCAGCCTGAGCCGTTCAACCGGCTGGTACACCCCGCTGAACTCGATTCCCTTGGTCTTGCCGCGTAGCAGGTTCTCCAGCGGCTCGGGGAAAACCAGCATGCCGCCCTGCATATTGGGAGCATCGCTGGTGTCGCTCGCCATCACGTGGCTGTAGGAATTGTAGAAAGCGGCAGCATCGATCCATGAATTCGAGGTGGGCCGGAAGCGGTAACCCGCCTCGGTGGCGTGCACAATCTCAGGACCGGAAGGAGTTCCGAAGACGTGCGCTACGCCGAGCACGCCGGGAGCCACCGGGCCGAGCGGGATCAAGATCTGCAGGGCCGTATCGTTCGGCGACGGGATGCGATCAGCGATGGCATACGACGTCCAAAGCGAATTCCGATTGCTGACCTTCACCAGCGCGCGCAGGTTGGGCTGCGGCGCCCATCCGCCGTAGCCGTCGTGCTCAATCTTTGTTCCGGCCGTGAGGCGAACGCGGTCACCGGCCAGGCGCAGCTCATCCTGGATGAATCCGCTGGCAATGTGGATGGCATCATTCGCCGGGTTCCACCACACATTGGTTGATCCGCTGGTCGCGTAGCTGTCGTAGCGATAGCCCAGGCCCCAGACCAGCTCCTGGCGCGTGCCCACGTGCCGATGCTGCTGGAAGCTGAGGTCGTACATGCTTTCGTTCTCCATCACCCCAATGCCGCTGCCCAGCCGTGAATGGTTGGTGAAAAACTGCACGCTGGTTTCTGCGGCCGCGGTTTTTTCCGTGCTCCGCACCAGGAAGTCCTGCGCCTGCAGAAGCTGCGCGGCCGGCTGAAGAGTGCTGTAAGGCGGGGTGAACGAATTCTCCTGCCAAAGCTGGTTGGCCGTGCCGGAAAGCACGTCGCCCTCCACCTGCAAGTCGAATTTTCCACGCACCGTTCCATCAACGCGCGCTCCGCCCTTCACCTGGTGCCATGAATCGTCCGACGAAACCGGCGCCGATTCCGAAGGCCCGCGATCGAAATACTGCGTGAACACGCGATAGTTGAAGTTGCCGCCCAGCGGCCCGCCGTAGCGCGCATCGCCAAATTCGCGTTCCTTGTTGCCGGCGCCGCTGCTGACCAGGCCGCCCTGGGTGTCTGCCGCCGATTTGGTGATGATGTTGATGACGCCGTTCACCGCATCGGTTCCCCACATCGTCGCGCCCGGGCCGCGAATCACCTCGATGCGCTCCACGTCGGCGAGCACCAGGTTCTGCAGGTACCAGAACACGCCCGAATCGATGACGCTGTAAACCGTGCGCCCGTCAATCATCACCAGCATTTCTTTGCCGTAAACATCGGCAAAGCCGCGCGCCGAAACTGCCCAGCTGTTCGCGTTCACTTTGCCCACCATCATTCCCGGCACCATTCGCAACAATTCAGGCACCGACGTCGCAGTGGAGTGCTGAATGTCGTCTTGCGTGATCACGAATACCGCCGCAGCCGTATCGGCCAGCGGCTGCTCCCGGCGCGAAACTGAGGTGACTTCCAGGTTTGAAAGTTCTTCCGGCGACATGCTGCTCACGTCGAGCGGCTTCGATTTGTCACCGGTCTGGCCATACGCCGCCCCAGGCGCAAAGAATGCAAGCAAGAACATCACGTGAATAAGGCTGCGCAGCAAGGGCGAAGCGGTACGGCGCGGGAACGAAGTTAACGGCATGAGCCGGGCGTGTCGGTCGGTTGAAAACATGGCTCAAGCGTGAATTGCAATCGCCTGGCCAACACCTCGCCCGAACTGCGCCGCGACGGCGTTACCAAAGTCAGCGTTATCACACCGGCATCAATTCGGAAACCGAAACGCCGATTTCGGCACGCGAGGCGGCATGCGCGCGCGTTCGGCGCTTCGATTGCATAACTGCTTTGCAGCTTGCGCCGGCTCACTTGCAGCGAATTGGCTGGCGCATTGGCGACGGAATGAAATGAGAGTTTTGATCGCAGACGATAATGCCGTGTACCGGCGGCTGTTGCAGCACGCCCTGGAACTGTGGGGTTACACGGTGCTGATCGCAGTTGATGGAGAAGCAGCCTGGCACACGCTTGACGCTGCCGATTCTCCGCCAATGGCCATCATCGATTGGATGATGCCGGGCCTTGACGGTATTGAGATCGTCAAGCGCCTGCGCGCCCGCCAGCGCTCTTGCTATACGTACGTGTTGCTGCTGACCTCACGCTCTGAACTCAACGATGTCGAGCTTGGCCTTTACGCCGGCAGCGATGACTACCTCACCAAGCCATTCGAGCTGCCCGAGCTGAAAGCGCGGCTGTTCGCCGGCAGTCGAGTGCTGCGATTGCACGAGGAATTGCACGCCACCATCACGAAACTCCATGAAATTGCGCGGCATGATTCGCTCACCGGCTTGCTCAATCGCAAGGCGATTCTGGCGGGCTTGAATGAAGAATTGGAGCGCGCGCGGCGCGCCCACACTGCCGTGACCGTCATGATGATCGATGTGGACCACTTCAAGAAGGTCAACGATCTTTATGGCCATCCCGCCGGCGATGCCGTGCTCGCCGAGGTGGGCCGCAGGCTGAAGTTTTCCATTCGGGCGTACGATTCTGCCGGCCGCTATGGCGGCGAGGAATTTCTGGTTTGCCTGCCGGACTGCGACAGCGATGCGGCGCACGAGGTTGCCGAGCGCGTTCGACTCACCATCGCCGGTTCGGAGATCCTGGCGGAAAAGCTCGCGATCTCCACCTCCGCCAGCATCGGCATCGCCTCCTCAACTCACGCGCCCGATATGGAAGACCTTGTTCGCTGCGCGGATCAGGCCCTCTACCAGGCCAAGCTCGCCGGCCGCAACCGCGTCTGCACCTACGGCAGCGAGCTTCGGGACCACGGCAGCATCGTTTCTGAACCGGCCACAACCCTCGTCCGCATGCCCTGAACGCCCGCACTGGGTTTCCCGCCCGGGTGCTATACCGTTCAAATCCTGAACACTGTTCAAAAGCTATACACTCCAGCGGCGGCCGAGAACATTGCCCGGGCAGGGCAGTTCGGCTGCGTCAGTACAGTTCTCGGAGCCGCTCGCCGGCTGCGGCGGGCGAGAGCCTTTCGCGCTCCTCGTCCTCGGCCAGCAGCGAATAGAGCGTGGCGCGCGCGATGCCGAGAATCGCCGCCGCCTTTTGCTTGTTCCCGCCCACAGCATCGAGCACGCGCCTGACGTGCATCTGTTCTGCCTGGCGCAGCGAAACCAATTCGCCATCCCGCTGCGGCCATAAAATGGTGGTGATGTGGGCGGGCAGGTGCTGAACATCAACTACTGGCCCATCTGTCAGCATGCAGGCGCGGCCAATTACGTTTTCAAGCTCGCGCACGTTGCCGGGCCACGCGTAGCGCGCCAGTTGCTCCTGCGCCCGCCGCGTTATGCCTTTAATGTTCTTGCCAAACGCCTTTGAATACTGCGCGACGAAGTGGCGCTGCAGCAACAGCAGGTCTTCTCGCCGTTCCGCCAGCGGCGGCAGATGCACTTCAACCATGGCCAGCCGGTAATAAAGATCTTCGCGGAAGCGGCCGAGTTGCGCCTGCTCGTAAAGATTGCGGTTGGTTGCTGCAATTACCCTCGCGTTGATCTTCTTCACCGCAGTCGAGCCCACTTTCTGCACCTCCTGCTGCTGCAGCACTCGCAGCAGTTTGGCTTGCAGTTGCAGGCTGATCTCTCCAATTTCGTCGAGAAATAACGTGCCGCCGTGCGCGCTTTCAAAAAATCCGGTCTTGTCGCCGGAGGCTCCGGTAAATGCTCCCTTCACGTGGCCGAACAGCTCGCTTTCGGCAAGGCCCTCGACCAGGGCTGCGGCGTTGCACACCACAAAGGGGCCGCTCCCTGCGGGGCTCAACCGGTGCAGAGCGCCGGCAATCAGCTCTTTGCCGGTACCGGTCGCACCGCTGACCAGCACGGTTCGAAAATGCGGCGCAATCCTGCGCACCTGCGAAAAGACGTGCAGCATGGCGGGCGATTTACCAATCAGGCCTTGAAACTGTGCCGTGCGTAACAACTCGTGTTCCAGGTTTCCTATCGCGTGCCGTTCGCCGGCATTCTCAATCAGCTTCTGCACGCGCTCGGCAAGCGCTTTCGAGGTCACGGGTTTCGTGATGTAGTCGGCCGCGCCGTGGCGGATTGCTTCAATGGCGCTGTCGGTGGAATAGTGACCGGTGAACATCACGACCTGAATTCCCGGGTCGAACGCCGCAATTGCATCCAGCAACGTCATACCGTCAACTCCGGGCATGTTCAGGTCAACAAACACGATGCCCGGCCGCAGCCGGCGAACCAGCTCCAGCCCTTGCTGCGCGTTGGCCGAGCCGTGCACTTCGACGCCGCAGGGCCTGAGCGCCTGCGAAATTAAGTCAAGGGTGGCGTGATCGTCGTCAATCGCAACCACAACAGGAACTGAATTCGGGGATGAGTTTTCCATGACGCAAGGCACCTTCAGACGCCGCAAGGGCGCATTTTCCTAAGCACTACAAGATGGAACGGCGCGTGGGCCAGGAAGATTGCCTCGAGTGAGAAGGTGATTAACGCCGGTCTTTACATTTCCCGAATCGACGTGCCCGGGTTTTATTTGGGAATCGTTTTGGCGCCTGAAGCTGGCTGCCGCCTGCGAGAGCGGCATTCCAATTTTTCGCGATCGGCGCGACCGCTACCGCGCATTGTTGCGGCGCCGCCTGGCGCGAGTGGCGCTCGGGGCAGCGAGTGACGCCGGCACAGGCAACAAATAATGCTTCCACGCCTCAAAAACCACCGAAGTTTCCAGGCGCTCCACGGTGGCGTGGCTGGTGAGGTCGTAGGCTAGGTTCTTCAGGTGTTCCATATCGCGGATCGCCACGTGAACAATCAGGTCAAACCGCCCCGTGACCAGGAAGACCTGGCGCACCTCAGGAATCGAGCCCAGTTTCGCGGCAAGCGCATCCACGGCGTTGCGCTTGTGCTTGGTGAGCCCAATGTGGATCAGCGCCTCGAGCACAAAGCCCAGCGCCTTCAGGTCAACTTCCGCGTGCGTGCCCTGATAGGCGCCTGACGCGCGTAACTGCTTCAGCCGCTCATGCGCCGACGAGGGCGCCAGACCCACCGACGCGGCCAACTGTTTATTGCTCAGCCGACCGTCATTCGTAAGCAGCCGCAGCAGTTCGAATGAAATTCGGTCAACTGCCGTGTGATTTGCCATATCTTCGAAGTATATTCGATGGCTTCAGCCCGGCATAGGTGCGAGCATCTCCCGGTGACAATGCTGAATACTTACGTTTCGAGGCTGCTGATATCTGCGTTGCTCGCGGTTTTTGCCGGCGCCGCAGCCGCGCAGAGCACCGCGATGTTTCGCGGCGGGCCGAGTCATCGCGGTGTGTACGAAGGCCAACTCCAGGGCACGAGCGCGACTGTGAAGTGGAGGTTCAACACCGAAGGCCGCATCATCTCATCTCCTGCAATCGTCAACGGAGCCGTCTATGTCGGCAGTTTCGACGGGAATATGTATGCTCTCGATGAGCAGAAAGGCTCGCCGCTGTGGAGGTTCGGCACCGACGGGCCCGTGACATCGTCGGCTGCGGTTGCCGACGGGACGGTTTTCTTCGGCAGCTACGATGGAAATTTCTACGCGCTCGACGCGAGCACCGGCAAAGAGAAGTGGCGATTTGCTACGCGCGGTGAGCGGCGCTTCGCGGCGAAGCACATTCACGGCATCGATCCGCCGGGAGAAACGATGCCCGACTTTTGGGATTTCTACCTTTCATCGCCGGTCATTTCGAACGGCGCGGTTTACTTTGGCAGCGGAGATGGAAATGTCTACAAGCTCGACGCCGCTTCCGGCCGCCAGCTCTGGCAGTTCGCGACAGGAGATGTCGTCCACTCTTCACCGGCGCTCTACGAAAATACCGTATTCGTCGGCAGCTTCGACAAGTACTTTTACGCGATCGACGCCGTCACCGGCCAACTGAAGTGGAAATTCAAGACGGGTGAAGACCCGCAAATCCACAACCAGGAAGGCATCACATCCTCCCCCGCCATCCTCGACGGCACTGTCTATTTCGGCTGTCGCAACGCGACTGTGTACGCGCTTTCGGCGAGCGACGGGACGCTGAAGTGGACGCACAAGGGCAACCGCGGCTGGGTTTCGGTATCGCCGGCCGTAGCTGACGGCAAGGTTTACGTCGCCACCGGCAGTGACAAGGCGTTTAAGGTCCTCGACGCAACCAACGGAAATGTTCTGTATTCGAAGGCGATCGGCGCGGGAACGTTTGCCTCGCCCGCCATCATTGGCCATGTGGCGTTGCTTGCGACGTTTGATGGCCAACTGCGGTCAATCGATCTCAGCAAGGACACGCAGACCATGCTGCTGCCGGCCGCGCCGCTGCCTCCCATCCAGTTGATGTCGAATTTCTACGATGAGCACGTCGCCGGCATGATGGCGCGCCTGAAACAAGGAGCCTTTTTGTCCTCACCGGTATTTCATGACGGCACGATTTTCATCGGCCACACCGATGGTAGCCTGATTGCCCTGGGAGTTAAGTAAAAGTATGAGCGCGCGAAGCAGATTGCTTGCTGATGCTGCGACCTCAGCCTACGGCGCCCGCGGTTGCCGATGAAAATCCATTCCGCAGACCGCCTTCGACGCGGCCTTGTCGTCAACTTCATCCTGCTGGCGAGCGTTTTCGGTCTCCTTAGTTGCACTCGCGGCCACGGAAACGACGCGGCTACGCCGGCCATGGAACTCCCATTCGAGCTGATTGGCGGCCGAATTTACCTGCCCGCAACCGTGAACGGCCACAACGTCACCGCGATCATCGATACCGGCGCCGCCGCCACGGTTATCGACCTGCCGCTGGCGGAGCAGTGGGACCTGCCCAGCCTCGGTACCGTAAGTGCGAACGGCCCCGGCGGCAGTTCGGTTCCTGCCCGCATTTTGCGCAGCACCACCGTGCGAATCGGGAACGCGGAAGCAAGGGTCGAGTACGCGGTTCCGCTGGGAAGTATGGGGCGGCTTGAGGGGCGTCCGCTCGAGGTGGTGGTTGGCACTGCATTTTTCGCCAAGCACGTCATCGAGATCGACTATTCGCGTCGCGTCCTCCGGATCGTTGCCGCACATCAGGCCGCGCCCCAGGAAGTGACGCTGCCCTTTCGGCTGGAGCGCGGGCTGCCGCATGTTCAAGTCGAACTGGTTGCCGCAGGCAAAACCTATCGGCTCGATGCAATGGCTGACACCGGCGCCTCGGCGACGACGCTGACAGGTCGGTTCCTCCGCGACCATCAGCTCGACGTGCCGATGACGGCGAAAACCGTGACCGGCGAAGGCGTTGGCGGCACCACCCAGGGTCGCTATATGCGCGCCGATATCCTGCGCGTCGGCGGCGTCGAACTGCGCCAGCCGGTGTTGACCGCATCTGACGAACAATCCGGAGGTGATGGCGTTGAGAGTGACCGCGACATCGTGCTCGGATCATCAATTCTCGAGCGCTTCCGCGTCGTGCTCGATTATCGCGCCGAACGCATCATCCTGATTCCCGGCGACGCGACGTCACGCGCGTTTGAAGCTGATAAATCCGGGATGCGCATCGTCGCTGAAGGGCCGGCATTCAAGGTGTTTAGAGTTGCCGGCGTGCTTGAGAATTCGTCGGCGAGCGCGGCAGGCATTCAGACGGGTGATGTGATTGACGCGCTCGATGGAATCAGCGCGGGTCAATATCGCCTGTGGGAGCTGCGCGAACTTTTCAGGAAATCGCCCGCAGCGGGCGCATGGCGTCTGCGCATTCGCCGCGGGGCCGTGCTGCTGCAAGTCACGTTGCCGGCAAAAAGTATCATCTGATCATGGTGAGTGTCGCCGCGGCCAATCTGTCCCGGTTGAAACGCCTCGCGCCCCGCCTCATCCAGCTTGCCACGCTTGTGTTGTTCATGGCGTTGCCGCTGACGGCGGTGTGCTCCAGTTTTCTCACCGGACGTACCACCCGCCCGGCGAGGTCTGACTTTCAGCACGCCGTCGATGGTACGGGCGTTCGGGCGTTCTGGCCGGTGATGGAAGCCCTGCAACGCGACCGCGAGCCCTCGGATGACGCTTGGGGCGCCCTGTTTGCCACACCGGGATACGCGAAGCTCCAGCCCGCTTACGTTAAGCGGACGCTGCGGCTGGCCTACATGCCGGCCAAGTCCGAAGAGCTGCGCACCGCACTCCATCAGGGCGATTACTACAGCCGCGTCCTCACGCACCTGGTGAGAGTGCCGGAGGAACGTGAGCGCATCCTTCACTTCCTGAGCTCGTTCAATGCGGCAAAAACACTGGGCGCAGCGCGGCAGGAAGCCGCGGCCTATCTGCCCAAAGGAGCCACCGACGCCCGGCGCCTGCCGCTCGTGGCCTTCGTGATCGTCGAGCCTGACGGCCATGTTGACGATGACGTTGTGGTCTTCGATGTCCTCTACGCCATCGATCGCGGCGCGGATTTCGTGGATATCCTGGCGCATGAATTCCACCACTACTACGAGCCATCGCGGCTGCAGGCGCCTCCAGCCGATTCCGCCGATTACTACATCGTCCACACGGTAAAGCAGGTCCAGATGGAAGGGACTGCCGATCTCATCGACAAAAAGGCGTACCCGCTCCACGCCGACCCGCAGAGGCAGTGGTACGTCGACCAGTACAACGCGGCCTATGCGGATGCACCCAACACATTGCGCCACCTTGACGAGCTGCTGTCTGCCGCAGCTTCGGCACAAGAGCGAGCCGTAGCCGGAAAGCAATTTTGGGGGGCGTTGAAGTTCGCCGGCCATCCGACCGGGTTCTACATGGCGAACACGATCCTCAAATACCTGGGCAAGCCCGCGCTTATCGCCGCCGAACCCGATCCGTTTGAGTTCTTCAGCGTCTATAACGACGCAGCCAAACGATGCACTACTGAATGCTATGTTCTATCCGATTCGAGCATGGCTGCCCTGGCAAAGCTCGAATCCGAATACATCCGCTGAATGCGCCGGCGGTTTGCAAGCCGCTCCGAACCGTGCCAGAATGCGCGCATCGCTACTCTCCAGCGTCGCGGCTACGCTTTTCGGTGAGGCGCCCCATCCATGGCCATCCCTCGATCACGCGGAACATCTGCTCGAGATCAACGGCTTCGCGCGCGGCTGGTGGCTGAGTTCCTCCCGGCGAAAGGAAAGACCATCGCAGCCGGCGACGTCGCGCGGCTGGCTGAAGGCGTAAAAGCATCGCAGGAGAAGCGGCCATCGATCTCGAAGTCGGTTGCTCTCGAACTGCAGCAGATCGAACGCGAATACCGTTTCACCACGGCTGCGCGCGCTGAATTTCAGCAGTTGCTCGGCACCCTGGGACTCGACTCCGCGTTTCCCATCCAGATTCCGCCCAACCGCGAACCTGTGTGGGCGCACCATCACCATCCCCTGCACAAGCACCGCTCAAGTGCGCAACTGCCTGCGGCCGCCGATGTGGTCATCATCGGGGCCGGCCTGACGGGCGCTTCTGCCGCATATCACCTGCGGGGAGCTGTTGCGCAGGGCCGACGCGTGGTGGTGTTGGA
>JAJPJZ010000247.1 GCA_021323935.1 Terriglobia bacterium
GGCGGGAAAGTGCGCGTGCGCACCAGGTCCATGGCGGCCTGGGTAAGCACCGGGTCAGAAGTTTGCAGCGGTTCCTGGTCCAGCGTGCGACCTTCGCCATCGAGGATAGCGTGGATGATCACGGGATGCACGTCGCCTTTGTAAGCAGCCGGCGCAGGCGCGAGCTGCTGGAAGCGGATCGGGAATGACAGCGCGTTGCCGGCGCCGGCCGTGGCCAGCTCAGGCCCGGGCTGAAGCTGGGCAAGGTCGGCAGGCGTGGGGTCGACGATGCTTTCAAGCCGCACGTCAAGCACGTTCTGGCCGGCTTCAGTGACGCTGATATTGCGCGGCAGGATGTGGCCGTTATGCTCCAGCGGCTCCGCGTAGTCATACACGGCGTAAATGCCGGGCGCCTCCGAATAGACGCGCAGCAGGCCGGATGCCGGATCGACGCAGTATTCCACTTCAACCCAGCGGCGGCCGGGAACCGCTGACATTTCGGCAGGATCGTTCAGGCTCGACGAAAACAGGCCGCAAAGCAGATCGGTTTGCCCCAGCTTGCCGGAAGCAATGCGCAGCATGGCCCGGGGCGCGAAGTTCATGGGCCAGAACACGACGTTGCGCACCATCTGCAGGCGCAGCGGCACGAAGGAGTTGGAGCGCTGGTCAAAGGCGCGGCCGCCGCTGTAAAGGCGCGTCTGAGTGAAGCCGCCGAGTTGCGCATCGAAGCGGAACCGCGCGGGCGAGACCCAGATTTGCGTCATCTGGCCGGAGCCGGTGTAGAGCGCGTTGCCGCTGGAGGTGTAGCTGACCTTCAGGACGTAAGGCTTGGTCGGGCCCCACAAGTCTGAGTTCTGGCGCGCGCGCTCGAGCAGCGAGAGCATGGTGGCGCGGTCCTGCGGCGTGTCGAGCGTTTTGGTGGCGCCGGTGGCGAGTTCAAGCGGGTCAGCCGGAATGGGCGCCCGCGGGATGACGAATGGCTCGCGCGCCTGGCCAGGGTCGCCTGGCGTAGCTTGCGCCCCAGCGAAGACGGCGAACGTAATCAGGGCCAGTGCGGCGACAAACTTGGCGAGAGGCTCAGCGCAGCGAGCGAGCATAAAAGCACCCCAGGGCAGGGTTTCGAACGCAAGAATGATAGCGCGAGCCCGGCCCGGGCTTCAATGCCGCCCAATGCCCTTTGCTCCCTTACTCTTGTCGCTGTGACCGGCCTCGCTGTGATCCTTTTCCTGATCTGTTACACCCATAAATGCTCGCCCGCTGCAGCGCCTGTTTCCTGGCACGCCCTGTCGCTCTCCCTGAACCTCTCTTATTCCCTGTGAGCTGTTACCGACCTGCGCCTGCCGCAAGCGCACGGTTCGCGGTTCTTAACCACTCTTTCCTGTGAGATTCCCCGTTTGCGGCATAGAATGCCTGCGGAGGCGACAATGGCTGACGGTCTGAGCAGGCGTGATTTCTTGCGCGGCGCGCAGGCGCTGGCGGTGGTAGCGGCGGCGAGCACCGCTTATGCCGGCAGGTTGCCGGAGCAGATGGCTGGTGACGAAGACTTCTGGCGCGAGGTTCGGCGCGCATACGTGCGCGACCCCAAGCTCATCAACCTCAATAATGGCGGCGTCGCGCCGGCGCCCACGCTCGTACTCGACGCTGAAATTGAAGCCATCCGCTATTCCAACCTGCTGCCCGCGGTGCGCATGTGGACCGACCTTGAGCCGAAGATTGAAACCACCCGCAAGCAGATTGCCGCCATGTGGGGTGCCGATCCTGAGAGCATCGCCATCACGCGCAATGCCAGCGAAAGCCTGCAGATTGCGCAGTTCGGCCTTGACCTGAAGCCGGGCGACGAAGTGCTGCTCACCAGCCAGGATTATCCCCGCATGATTACCACCTGGCAGCAGCGCGAGCGGCGCGAGGGCATCGTTATGCGGCAGGTGGATTTCGCCGTGCCGGTGAAGCGCCCGGAAGACTTGGTTGCGCTTTACCAGCGCGCCATCACCCCGCGCACCCGGGTCATCCACGTGTCGCAGGTGTGCTTCATGACCGGGCAGATTTTCCCGGTGCGTGAAATTTGCGCGCTGGCGCGGCAGCACGGCATCACCAGCATTGTGGATGGCGCACACGCCTTCGCGCACGTGCCGTTCAAGTTTGCGGCCGCAGGCGGCGACGGATTGGATTGCGACTTCTACGGCGCCAGCCTGCACAAGTGGCTTTCAGCGCCCATCGGCACCGGCGTGCTCTACGTGCGCCGCGACCGCATCGCCAGGCACTGGGCGCTGATGGCAGCGCCGCCTTCCATGGACAACAACATTCGCAAGTTCGAAGAAATCGGTACGCATCCTGCGGCCATGCACAACGGCATTCAGCAGGCGCTGGCGTTCTATGAGCAGATTGGAGCCGAACGCAAGTTTGCGCGTCTGCGCTACCTGAAGCAGCGCTATGCCGAGCGCCTGGCGCAGATGCCCGGCGTCACCGTGCTCGTAGGGCTTGCCCCTGAGCTTTCCGGCGCCTTCTCCACCGTGCAGTTTGAGGGGGTCGATGCCGGCAAGCTGGCCAGCACCTTGCTTGAGAAATACAGCATCGTGGTGGTGCCCATCTCCGGACCGCCGCTGAACGGCCAGGCGGGCGCCAAGCCGCAGTTTACCGGCCTGCGCGTCAGCCCCAACGTTTACACCTCGGTCGAGGAAATTGATCTGTTCTGCGACGCGGTTGAAAAAACCGTGCCGGCGCTGCGGGCGTAAGCGCTGAACGTACGTAGCTTCTGTCGCTGCGCCTTTTCACCGCGCGAGTCCACCCGGCGCGAGCTCGCGCCTTAGCTGTCGCCGTCAATTTTGGCGATGATAAAGCCCACTTTCAGGTCAGGCCAGGCGTCGCGGGCAATGCCGATCATCGCCGTGATATTGATTTCGGCAGCCTTGCCAGTCAGCATGGCCACGGCGGGCCTCTGCGCTTGGCGGCGCACGGCCTCGATTGCCGCCATTACTCACAACTGACACCTGCGCGCGAGACCGGGCTCCGCTCGCGTTCCATCTTTAATTTCTGCAATTCTGCGGGACCCGCGCCAGGGCGGAACAACAGCGCGGTTTCGGTGTCGGCGGCGCTTCCGCTATGATGAAGGGTTGGGGTTTCCCCGCCGATTTAGCTTGAGACGGCATCAGAGCTTCTGAAGGAGAACATTGATGGCGACGACGACGCAGAGCCAGACGGTTGAAGCAACAAAGCAGCTCATCCGCTACGAATTGATCGATGGCGTGGCTGTGATCACCATGGACGATCCGCCGGCCAACACTTACACCTACGAAATGAACCGCCAGTTGGATGAGGCCATTTTGCGCGCGCGCATGGATAACGACACCCACGTCATCGTCATCACCGGCCAGGGCGATAAGTTCTTCAGCGCCGGCGCCAACATCCGCATGCTCGCAACCAGCGATCCCACTTTTAAATATTATTTTTGCCTGCATGCCAACGAAACCCTGCTGCGGCTTGAGCACACGCCCAAGCTGGTGATTGCCGCCCTGAACGGCCACACCGTCGGCGGCGGGCTTGAGATTGCCATGGCCGCCGACCTGCGCATCGCGCGCCGCGATGCCGGCAAGATTGGCCTCCCTGAAATCAACCTGGGTGTGCTCCCCGGGACCGGCGGAACGCAGCGGCTCTCGCGGCTGGTGGGGAAGTCAAAGGCCATCGAGCTGATGATCACTGGCAACACTTTTACGTTTGAAGAAGCGCAGGAGCTCGGCATCGTTAACGACATCTTTGACCGCGAAAACTTCATGGAGCAGATCATGGATTACGCGCGCCAGTTCACGCCTCCCAACAAGGCCTCGAAGGCCGTGGGCCGCATTAAGCGCGCGGTGCAGTCGGGCTGGGAGATTCCGATGGAATCGGCGCTGGCTCTGGAGCGCGAAAACCAGCAGATCCTGTTCACCAGCGAAGACGCCAAGGAAGGCCTGAAGGCCTACGTCGAGAAGCGCCCGGCGGAGTTCAAGGCGCGCTAGCGCGAACATTGGCTAGCCGCTCACGCGATTTCGCGCGGCCAATATTAACCACAAAGAACGCGAGGCGCGGCGAAGCGCCGTTCCTCGTGTTCCGGTTGTGATCACTGGGGTCAAGGTTTGAAATGTTAGCTGCCACAAAAGCAAAGATCGCGCCCGGCAAGCTGCTGATTAACGGCGAGTGGGTTGAAGCGCAGGGCGGGCGCACGTTTGAGACGTTGAATCCCGCCACCGGCGAGCTGTTGACGCACGTGGCCTCAGCCACCGCCGCCGACGTTGACCGCGCCGTGCAGGCCGCGCGCAAGGCCTTCGACGACCAGAACGGCCCCTGGCGCAAGATGACGGCCAGCGACCGCGGCAAGGTGCTGTGGCGCATTGCTGACCTGCTCGAGAAGAACATCGATGAAGTTGCCGAGATCGAAACCCTCGATAACGGCAAACCGATTTTCGAATCCCGCTACGTTGACCTGCCCACCGTGATTGAAGTGTTTCGCTACTACGCCGGCTGGGCCACCAAGATCACCGGCGAAACCATCAACTCGCGCCCCAACGCCTTTACCTACACGCTGCGCGAGCCGCTGGGCGTGGTCGCGGCCATCGTGCCGTGGAACTTCCCGCTGCTGCTGGCCTCATGGAAAATTGGGCCGGCGCTGGCGGCGGGCAACTGCGTGATCTGGAAGCCGGCTTCGCAGACTTCGCTTTCCGCGCTGCGCGTCGGCGAGCTCATGATGGAAGCCGGGCTGCCGCCGGGCGTCGTCAACATTCTCCCCGGCCCGGGTGCGGAAGTCGGCATGGGCCTGGTGAAGCATCCCGGCGTCGATAAAGTCGCCTTCACCGGCTCGACCGCGGTCGGCAAGGAAGTGATGCGCAACGCCGCCGACACGGTAAAGCGCGTGACTTTGGAGCTCGGCGGCAAATCGCCCAACATCGTGCTGGCCGACGCCAACATGGATGAAGCCGTGAAGGGCGCGACCACCGGCATCTTCTACGGGAAAGGCGAAGTCTGCGCCGCAGGCTCGCGGCTGTTCGTGGAAAAGAA
>JAJPJZ010000095.1 GCA_021323935.1 Terriglobia bacterium
AGCCAGGCGTAATCGTCAACCAGGTTGCCGCCGTTAACGTGGTTTTCAGTGTGGACTTTTTTTGCCACGGGCGCGGCCGGCTTCGTAGCGTCAGCCGATGCAGCCGGCGCACCGCCGGCAGTTGCCGGCGCGGCCATTTCGGCTTTTCCGCTCTTCACAGCGTTCTGGTCGGCAATTACTTTCGCAGCCATAAGCAATACACAGATGCACAAAAGCAGCTTCATGGGGACCACCTGAGCAGAGGCGAGAGAATGGCTTATTGTATATGGCTGCGGCGCGATTTCGCCTACCTGAAGTGCAGCGCCGCCTCTGACTGCTTCAGCTTCTTCTCGGCGGCCGCGCCGGTTTTTGCGCCGGCCTTCACACCCCCATACTTCAAGGTGATCTGGTGGCAATCGTCGCAGTAAACGCCTTTGGCCGCTTCAGCCGGATCCGGCATGGGAGAAGCTTCGGCAATGGCGCGATCGGCTTCCACCTGCTTTTCCACTTCGCTGATGAGGGCAGCATTTTCCGCCGCTGAAATCCACTTGCGCTCGAGCAGGAATTTTTCAAAGCGCGCAATCGGGTCGCGCTTGCGCCAGAACTCCATCATCTCCTGCGGCACATAAGCCGCGGCATCGTGGATGGCGTGGCCTTTCATGCGCATCATCTTGGCCTCAATCAGCGTCGGCCCTTCGCCGGAGTGCGCGCGCTGCACCGCTTCATACGAGGCGTCGTAGACCTGGCAGGCGTCGGTGCCGTCGATGATGACGCTCGGAACGCCGTATCCGATGCCGCGTTCCGCCAGGTCTTCCACCGCGAACTGCATCTCGGTCGGCGTGCTGTAGGCCCACAGGTTGTTTTCCACCACCAGCACGAGGCCGAGCTTCTGCACCGCGGCAAAGTTCAAGCCTTCATGGGTCACGCCGGTGGATTGCCCGCCGTCGCCGATCCAGGTCAGCGCGGCAATATGCTTGCCTTGCAGGCGCGCGCCCAGCGCCACTCCGCTCAAGACCGGAATCAGGTCGCCCAGCATCGAGATCGGCGAAACCATGTTGCGCTCCACGATGTCGCCGTAGTGCGAAGTACCGTCCTTGCCGTGCGTCGGCGAATCGGCCTTGGCCATGTATTGCATCATGACGTCGCGGGGATGGAAGCCGCGCACCAGCAGCGCGCCCTGGTTGCGGATCATCGGCGCGAACCAGTCGCCATCTTCGAGCGCCAGCGCCGACCCGCACGAGCACGCCTCCTGGCCCAGCCCGAAGTACACGCCGCCCACAACTTTGGTCTGCTTGTAGAGCGTCTCCAGCGTCTGCTCCATCTTGCGATTGAGCAGCATCCAGCGATAGAGCTCCCTTGCCTTCTCGCGACCCAGATACCGCGACTCGCGCAGCGGCGGCACCGGCAGCTGCAAGTCGCCGCTCACGCTGTAGCGGACTTCGCCCGATTTCGTGCGCTGCTGGGTCACGTGAAACCTGGGCCGCTCCAGCCGCCAATCGGCAATGGGGTAACGCCGCTCTTCAGCCGCTGCCGGCTGCCCGTTGGCGCCCGCAGAACGCGCCGGTTGCGGCGCTTGCCGCTCGGCTTTCCGCGCCTTGCCCTGGCCGGCGCTCTTCTGCCCGTTGCGTGAAGCTGCAGGCTTCGCCCCATTACCGCGAGAGTTTGACGTCTTCTTCGCCATTTCCAGAAGAGGATAAATCACCAGCCGCCGGCGGCGCTTGCCCAGCCATTCCGGCACTTAGGTGCGGTACCGCACCCATCTTCGGTTATACTGAGGTTGGCAGCCGCGCCTTGCGGCTGGTCGCCGCGCCGCTGCACGCAAGCCCGCGGCCCACCGTTCTGTTCACGTTCCCGCCGCTGGACCCGGCTTGCAATGCCTGTGGGTTCCGATTCCGAAGTGATTGCTGCATGCCGGCGGCTCATTGCCAGCACAGCGCACGAGCTCAAGAACCCGCTTGAGGCCATCAAGAACATCGCATTCCTGCTGGGCAAGTCCGATCATCTCGATGCCACGGAACGCGAATACATCGACCTGCTGAAGCAGGAAGTCGAGCGGCTGACGAGCATCACCGATTCCACCCTGCACCTCAACCGCTCCTCGGAGGTGTATGAGCCGGTCAGCATTGCCGGCGTGCTGGGAGTTGTGCTGGATTTCTACGCCGGCAAAATCAAGTTCAAGCAGATCCAGGTCGATGTCCAACTGCGGCAATGCGCGCCCATCGCCGGCATCTCGGTCCAACTGCGCCAGGTGTTTACTAACCTCGTGGTCAACGCGCTTGAGGCGCTGCCGGTCGGCGGCCGGCTCACTATCCGCATGCGCGATGCTCGCGAGTGGGGCAACTCGCATGCGTGCGGCCTGATGGTCAGCATTTTCGATAACGGCTCCGGAATCGAGCTGCAGGACCAGCGCAAGCTGTTCTCTTCTTTTTTCACCACCAAAGGCGCCCGCGGTTCAGGCTTGGGCCTGTGGTTGAGCAACGATATTATCCAGCGCTACGGCGGCACGATCCGGTTTCGCAGCAGCACCGGCGGCCCGCATCATGGCACCTGCTTCCAGGTGTTCCTGCCGCGCCGAGCTCCGGGCGCCGAGCTTCCCTCGTAATCCAGCTTCGATCACTCGGCCGCGATCACCGGGCCTATGCGCGGTTATCTAACCGCGCCGCTCAGCCACATCCAGGTGGCGGAGGGAAGTCGCCGCCGAGCCTCACGCGTTGCGCGCTGCCGCCATCTTCTCGAACTCTGAGGGCTGCCTGGGCACGCCCACCTTGCGCCCCAGCAGCTCATCCAGGTTGCGCAGCCAAAGGATCTGCGCCTCAAACACCTGCCCAAAGCTCCGCGCCACAGCTTCGGCAACGCTGGTCATCTCAACCGGCGTTGCCAGCTCGCGCTGCATGCTGGTGACCGGCTTATCGCTGATGCCGCATGGAACGATCAGCTTGAAGTAGTCAAGATCGGTGTCCACGTTGAGCGCAAAGCCATGCGAGGTAACGCCGCGCGAAATGTGTACGCCGATTGCCGCGATCTTCCGCTCGCCGCCGCTGCCTTCCCGCCGTTCGGTGCCGCCATTTTCGGATTTCGATTGTGCCTCGCGCCGGTTGAATTGCTGCGCGTCTTTGCTTTCCGGCGCCGAGATCCAGACTCCGGTCAGCCCGGCCACTCTGCCGGCCGCAATGCCAAACGACGAGCAGGCGCGGACCAGCGCTTCCTCAATTTTGCGCACAAACTGCACCGCGCCGATGCGCGGCGTGTATCCAAACAAATCGAAGATGGGATAGCCCACCAACTGCCCGGGACCGTGGAATGTTACGTCGCCGCCACGATCGCACTCAAAAATTTCAACCCCGCGCTGCTCCAGTTGCCTTTGCCCGGCAACTACGTTCGCGGCCTTGGCATTGCGCCCCAGCGTAATGACGGGCTCATGCTCCAGCAGCACCAGCGTGTCGCTGATCAGGGCCGCCTTGCGCGCTGCCACCAGCTCAGCCTGGATCTTCAATCCCAGGCCATACGGCACGCGCCCGAGCTGTATGACGTTGATGATCACTCCCACTCCAACCGGCTTCGCGACCCGCGCTGCCGCCTACAGCCGCGGAGACAAGCCCGCGGTCAGCCCAAAGTCTGCCCAATCATCCACTCGGCCCGGCTGTGCGGCCGCGCTCGGCCCATTCACGTTGAACCGCCGCAGCGCCGCATCCAGCACCGGGTCTTTGCCTTGCGCAAAATCGTTGGGCGAAGCGTTCACCTCGACCATTGGAGCAATGCCGTGGTCTTCGATCAACTGCTTGTCGGCGGTGTAATCGACCCAGCGCGAAACCGTGTACGACCAGCCGGCGCCGAGCTGAAACCATTGCGGATCGCCTGAGCTTCCCGCCGTGGTGTCGCCCATGGTCACGACGTTGGGCAGCTCTTTCATGGCGGCGATAAAGTTTTCGTTGCTGGACGCCGACCCGCGCCCGATCAGCAGCACTACCGGCTTGGTGAACTGCCACGGCCCGCGCGGAGTAACGGTTTTCGGCACCAGCCCGGTCACATCGTCGTGCAGCGGGCCATTGCGATATTGAATGTATTCGGCGATATGAGGCACCGCTGCGAAGCGGCCCGCGAAGTCGTACGCCATCTGCATGTCGCCGCCCGAGTTCATGCGCACATCAATAATCATTCCGGGCGCGTCGCGAAACGTCTCCAGGGCGGCATCCAGGTCAGCGGGCTTCACCTGCTTCGGGTCCCAGCTCCCGATGGCGAGGTAAGGAATGCCGCCAAACTCGGCGTAGCCCCAGTTGGTGTTGCCCGGCACCCAGCCCGCGCCCCTTACATATTGCTGCCAGACTGCCTGGTTCCAGTTCAACTGCTGCCCGGGTGCGTAAGTCGGGATCACCCGGCCCGAAGGATCGCGCAGCACCACGTGCTGATCGCGCAAGTTTGCCAGCATCTGCTCCACGATGGCGACCAGCTCGGCTTCATTGTTTGCGCCCGCGGCCTGCGCCCGGTAGCGCGCGCCCAGCGCCTGCCAATCCACGTGCTTCTGCGCAAAATACGAATACCGCTGGTCAAAGTTCGCCCACAAAGTCTCGAACTGCGCCTTGTAGTCGTTGGCCGCCGGAGTTGGCGGCGGCAGCGCTCCGCCCACACATCCAGCCAGCAGCGCAAGGCTCAGCAGTGCCGGAGCTAGTCGGATGAGGCGCATCGTCCAGGTTAATCAGATTCTAAGCCCGCTGCTCAGGGTTGGAGCCGCTTCCGCCCGCCTTTACTGCCATGCTGACCCAAACTAAAGACTGCACCACCCCTCCGCCTTACGGCACCACCATTCCGGCTTCAGACCCGCACATGCGCGCGCAATTTGCCGAAGCGATGAAATATCACGACGCGATCGCGCGTGCCGCCGAAGCCGGCCGCCTCGATCCGCTCATCATCTGCGGCCTCGGGTCGCGCGAATCCGGCTGGGGACTGCTGCTGCATCCACCTGGCCCTGGCGGGTGCGGCGACTTCAAGCCGCGCAGCTTCCCCACTCGCTTTCGCCAGGGCGCATTGCCTCCTGAAGGCGGCTTTGGACGCGGCTTGATGCAGATCGATTTTGACGCTTTTGAATTCGCGCGCACCGGCCCGTGGCGCGACCCGGCCGAGAACATCGCGTTTGCCTGCCGCCTTCTGGCTTCAAACCTCGCCCTGGTTGCGCGCAAAGCCCCCTTCACCGGCAGCGATGCCCTGCGCGCCGCCCTGGCCGCCTATAACTGCGGCTGCGGCAACCTGCTCCGCGCCCTGCGCCAGGCCCGCGACCCGGATTTCTACACCACCGGGCGCAACTACTCCGCCGAGGTCCTGAACCGCGCCGGCTTCTTCCACCTCGCCGGCTGGCCAACGTAGCAGGGGGAACCGCGGCCCAACAGGGCTGCGATCTGCGCTCGGCAAACCTGGGGGCCACCACGCCGGCTGCGCTCCGCGGCAAATCTAAACTCTTTGGGACTCGAGCGCCGCGCCCATATGTACGTGTCGACGCTGCAGTCTTTCGTGAAGGCGATGGGCGGCAGGCTGCGATTCGAGGCGGTCTTCCCTGAGGGCACCGTTGAAATCAACCAATTTCGGAAAATTAAGAAGAGAACCTGAACGGCCGTGGTGCCGCCGACTTCCCGCTCCTCCAATGCGCCCCGCCCTGCCGGCCCGGCTATAATAAAAAGATTGCCACCCGCGCTTGCGCTCGCCTGTAAGGCTCGCTGAGTGAATGCGGCGGGTGCGCTTCAGGGTCATGTCCACGGAAAGCATTACGGTTCGCGGCGCGCGCGTTCATAACCTCAAGAACATCGATTTTGATGTTCCGCACAACGCGCTCACCGTCGTCACCGGCGTCAGCGGCTCAGGCAAATCCTCGCTCGCCTTCGATACCATTTACGCCGAAGGCCAGCGCCGCTA
>JAJPJZ010000370.1 GCA_021323935.1 Terriglobia bacterium
AGGGCGGTGGCGGGCCCGAGCATGACGGCCGGCACGCGACCGCTGCGCCGGCTGGTTTCCGGTTCTTCAGGAATTTTTTTTGCGCCGCCGGTCTCGGCTTCTTCTCCGCGGCCGAGCCCCAGGAAGACGCGGCCGGCGACGCGGAAAACCGCGCCGCTGGTCAACACGCCCGAAACAACGAACAGCCACGCCACCCAGTGCTGCTGCAGGTCGAATGCGGCGCCTTCGATGGAGTGCTCGCCACGAAAGCCGACGAAGGGCGGCAAGGCGGCGAGCGCGAGGCCGGCAAACACAAACACAACCGCGGTGACGCGCAACTCGTGGGCGCGGCCGCGCAGTTCGAGTTCATCGACGGTGGAGTAACGGTGCAGCAGAATGCCGGAGATGATGAACAATGCTGATTTCGCCATGCCGTGGCCGAGCACGTAAAGCCCGGTTCCAGCCAGCGCGTCGTAGCTCATGCAGGCGAAGCCAATCGTCATGAGGCCGACGTGGCTGATGGTGGAGAATGCCAGCAGCCGCTTGATGTGGCGCTGGGCGAAGCACATGACGCCGCCCACCACGGCGGTGACGGCGCCGACCACCAGCAACAGGTCGCGCAATGCCCAGCGGTGGGCGGCCATGGGGCCATCAATCGCTGCCCAATAGACGCGAACCACGGCATAGAGGCCGAGTTCGACCATGACGCCGGAAAACAGTATGCAAACCGGGGTGGGCGCGACGGCGTGGGCATCCGCGAGCCAGAAGTGGAACGGCACCAGCGCGGCCTTCACAAAAAAGCCGCACATGATGAAAAGGAAAGCGGTGATCACCAGCCCGTCAGGGCCGGAGGGCAGGGTGCGGCCGATTTGAGCCAGGTTCAGGGCGCCGGTTTTGCCGTAGAGCAGTGCGATGCCGGTGAGCGCAAGGAAAGCGCCGATGGTGTTGGTGATGGCGAAATTCAGCGCGCCCTGCAAGGATTCCGGAGCTTCGATCTTGTAGCCGCAGAGCGCGAAGGCGGCAGCGCTCATCAGCTCGAAAAATACGAACAGGTTGAACAGGTCGCCGGTCAGGCTGAAGCCGCACATCGCGCCCAAAAAGACCAGCATGAGGACGTTGTAGTGCGCGCCCACGGATTCGAAATAGCGCAGCGAAAACACCAGCGCGGCCAGCACCAGCAGCGAAACGAACACGGCCAGCGCGGCGTTCAGCGGGCCAATGAAAAACGAAATGCCGAGCGCGACGCCGGCCCGGGGTGTCCAGCCGCCGAACCAGTACACGATGGGCTGAGTTTGCGCGCCGATCAGCAGGTAAACGCAGGCGGCGCCGGTAATAAGCGTCGCCATGATCGACAGCGCATCGGCAATTGCGCGCGAGCAGATTTTATTTCCGGCAGCCAGAAGCGCCGCCATGGAGAGCGGCACCACAACCGGCAGCGGTGCGAGGGTTTGGGCCGTCACCCTTCGAGCGCCTCCAGCTTGTCAGGATTGAGCGTGCCGGTGTTCTTCTGTAGCTGGACGGCGAGCGCGAGCAGCAGCGCAACGACGGTGGCCTCAACCACAATATCGGTCAGCATGAGCGCCTGCACGACAGGATCAACGGCGGGAGTGCCGACGGGCGCTCCCATAAAGACGGGCGGAACGCCGCCGGTGCGGTAACCGATGGTAAGCAGCAGCAGGTAGGTTGATGACTGCACCACGGCCAGGCAGATCACCAGGTGAACGAAGTTGCGGCTCGTGACCACGCCATACAGTCCGACGCAAAACAGCCACGCCGCCACGAGGTAAGGAAAAAAGTGAATGAAGGCGGTCATTGATTACGCAGCCTGAACTCCAGAGTCTGCTCCAGGAACGCGTACAGCAATAAGACGAAGCCGCCGGTGACTTCGAGAGCGGTCGCAAGGCTGACGAGCTGAATCGTGCCTCCTGAGGTGATATAGCCGGTGGTGCCCAGCGGAACCACGTTGCGCAGGTATTGGCCGGCGATGATCATGCCGGCGAAACCTGTTGCCAGGTATCCGATGAGGCCGACGGCTTCCGCCACTTCGACCAGCGCGTGCGAAGTGATTTGCTTGAACAATTCGAAGTCGCCGCCCAGGTAGACCAGCAGCGGCGCGGTGGCGAGAATCACGCCGCCCTGAAAGCCGCCTCCCGGCGTCAACTGCCCGTGGCTGGCGATATACAGGCCGAAGCACACGACGGGCCCGACCATACCGACGGTGAAGGCGCGCACCGCCTCGCTCGATTCAGGAGCATTGCGCGGCTCGCCGGGATCACGGCCTGAGGAGGCCGGCGCCTCGTCGTCGTGTTCTTTCTTCTGCCTGCGCAGCAAGACCACGGCGCCGACCACGGAAATAAACAGAATGGATTCTTCGCCGAGCGTATCGAAGCCGCGATAGTCGAAGTTGACGGCGGTGACGATATCGGTGACGTGGCGCTCATAGGTGCCGACGGCGTTCAGCACGTCGCCATAGGGGCCGCGATAGTGGCCGAATGCAGGCAGGCCGCGCAGCGCCCAGAGGTAAAGTGACGCGAAACCGCAGATCGAAACAGCGAAGAACAGCACGCGAGCTGAGCGGGTCATTGAGCGGCCTCACGCGGGCTGGGCTCAAGCTCGAGGCCTCGTTCGCGCTTGCGCTGCTCGGCCAGGGC